>JAFGQG010000022.1 GCA_016935765.1 bacterium | reverse complement strand
TCCCGTGATCTATATGACCTATCGTGCCAATGTTCATGTGAGGCTTTGTCCTCTGAAATTTCTCCTTAGCCATTGCTTATCCTCCTGAAAGATTTATTTGTTATATCTGAGTCCATTTTCTAAGCTGGAGACGGGAATTGAACCCGTGACCTCATCCTTACCAAGGATGTGCTCTACCGACTGAGCTACTCCAGCGTTTTGGTATTTCTCGTTAATTCGCTTCTCCTAAAAAACTTTATTAAGCGGGAGACGGGGTTCGAACCCGCGGCAATCGGCTTGGAAGGCCGATGCTCTACCAACTGAGCTACTCCCGCAATTATGGAGAGGGGAGGATTCGAACCTCCGAAGGTATCACCAGCAGATTTACAGTCTGCCCCCGTTGACCGCTTGGGTACCTCTCCAAGATTACCTCCATGTCTGATTTAAAGCTGGCGAAGGGAATCGAACCCCTGACCATCCACTTACAAGGCGGACGCTCTACCATCTGAGCTACGCCAGCCTGAAAATTATTACAAATTTACCATTTTATTCATAATTATTTTTTTGTCAAGTGATTTATTAGTATTTTTAATTTTTTTTTATAATATTATAACTATATTACCCAAAATAACGAAAAAGGCGTTCTATTCGGATCAATTTCCTCTTAGACTCGTTAACCCAAATATTAATTATTCAAGCCATTTCGCTTAAACAAAATTCATCAAATTAGCTTATAACCGATCTCCCTTAGAAATTCCTTTCTCACTTTCTTATTATTCTCTTGCTCTACACCATCAGGTGAATAGCCGTCAACCACTCCAATTATTGCCCCGCCTTGCTCTGTCCTGGCTACAATAACCCGGGTGGGATTGGCAGTTGCGCAATAAATCCGGCAGACTTCCTGACAGGCTTTTATAGAATTAAGCACGTTTATAGGATAGGCATCCTTCAATACAACAAGGAATGTATGTCCACAAGCAATTTTCTGCAGATTGCCTGCGGCGCATTTTATGAGGTCTTCATTATTGCCTTCAGTACGTATCAACTTCTCCGCTGAAGCTTCGGAAAACGCTATGCCATATTTAGCTTGAGGAACGTTGGATACCATTATTTCGTAAAGATCTTCGATCGTTTTAATAAAATGGCTATGTCCAAGTATTATGTTTGCTTCTTCAGGGAAATCGAGAGGCACTTCTTCAAAATTGACGCCCATGGGTTTCTCCTGTTTTATTTTCAAAATTTTAAAATTTCTAAAAATGGTGGAGGTGGCGGGATTTGAACCCGCGTCCAATAACAGTGTACTTTAATCATCTACAAGCTTATCTGTTCTATTAACTTTCGCGCAAGCATCGCCGACCAGCAGGCTCTACTTGAGCTAGTCCCTCGTTATTTCGCGGATCCTGCAGGAACATCAAGGATCAGCTATCCTCTTTTGGCTGACACCGTTACTTAAGGTAAAAGGAGGACCTTCGGGTAACAGCGGACAGCTTAAGCTGCCATTGCGAACGAATAATCGTCGTTTGTTTTTTCCCCTGTAAGTTTAACAAGCGTACAGGAGCTTGACCTGCCGATTAAAGCCAACATATTACTGTCGAAACCGATCACCCCCAAAATCCTTGATTGACGATTATTTGAGGGAATGTAATAGTTATACTTAAATCACTTTGGTTTCCAGTTTTTTTATGCCCCATGGAGGACTCGAACCTCCGACCCACTGATTAAGAGTCAGTTGCTCTTCCAAGCTGAGCTAATGGGGCATAAATGTGAGGGTGGAAGGATTCGAACCTTCGGCCCACGGCTTAAAAGGCCGTTGCTCTACCACCTGAGCTACACCCTCTTCTATGCTGAAAACCCAAATACGGATAATATTAAAATTTCAAAGATCAAATAATTCCGCTAACTACCTATAATATACTGTAAATAATGCTTCAATGCAATGATAAAAGTAAAATTGTTGCAAAAAATATCAGTAAAAAAAAATGTGTCAAGTTATTTTTGGATTTTTGAACCTAATTCAGAAGAAATATGACAAAACAGTAAAAAAACTATACTTTTGTTTTCAAAAATTATTTACCTATGCAAAAATTTCCAAAAACCTCGTCTAAAACGTCATGGTCAAAATCATCCCCAAGCAGCTTGTTTAAGGCTTTTATACCCCTTTCGACCTCGGTGACAGCGATCTCGAGCGTTCCCTCCTCAAGATTCTTACAGGAGTTAACCAGGGATTTTAAGCTTTCCTGAACCATCTTCTTGTGCCGCAGCGCGCTGATATTCGCCTCATCCAAACCATCTCCCAATCCAAGTGAGTTGACTATTTTTGATTCGAGTTCATCTATACCCTCCCCTGTCAGTGCGGAAATAGAACAATATTCAGTATCCTGGTTGTGTATGAAATGCAGTGTATCCTCTTTAATCTCCAGGTCCTTTTTATTCAGCGCTATTATCATCGGCTGTTCTTTTAATTCGTCGAGAAGCTCGAAATCCTGAGTGTCCAGGTTTTTGGATATATCTATCAACAGTAATATCAGGTCTGCCTCAGTTAGCTGTTCACGAGCTTTTTTAACGCCTTCTATCTCTATATGGTTCTCAACGATCCTTATCCCGGCAGTATCATAAAGGCGCACGGGAATGCCTTCCAGAGTACAAACCGAATCAATCATATCTCTGGTCGTTCCAGGGTCGCTGGATACGATCGCCCTGTTTTCACCTAAAAGCTGATTGAACAGGGAACTCTTACCGACATTTGGTTTACCTGCAATAACGACTGTCAACCCGTGGTGGAGTATTTTCCCCATTTTATAATTCTCCAATAAATTATTCATATCTTCAATGAGATCATTTAGGCGGAGCTTTATCTCATTCAACGGCATTGTCTCAAGCTGCTCTTCGGGGAAATCGATACTAGCCGTCAATTCTGTCTGAATTCTATGAAGCTCGGTTCTTACTCGGGCTAGGCGGTCCGAAAGATTGCCTTCCAACTGTTTCAACGCGGACTCCAGGGCTTTTTTTGTGGTTGCGTTAATGATATCCACTACGGCTTCGGCTTGAAGGAGATCGATTTTTCCGTTTATGAACCTTCGGAAAGTAAATTCCCCCGGCTGAGCGTACCTTGCACCATTTTCTGTTAAAGCTTCCAGGACTGATTCGATGATTATCTTACTTCCATGAACGGTGAATTCCACCATGTCTTCCCCTGTATAGCTCTGAGGTTTTCGATATACAACTGCCATTACTTCATCCAGAATAGAATCATCAGAGTAAACCCTACCCAGTATCACGGACTGATTTGGCGCTTTTTTCAGGTCCTTCTTACCCCGAAAGATATTTGCGCTGATTTCTAAAGCGCTACTCCCGCTTAGCCTTATTATAGCTAATGCGCCTTTTCCTTTTGGTGTCGCCAGCGCTACGATCGTATCGTTTAAGGAAGTATCCACTTTATTTTTACAAAAATTTGATGATAGGATTAAAAAGTTGGTGTGCTAACCACTGATTCAGCCCAGATCCTTACTTTTATCCTTTCGGTATATAGAGAATCGGGAACTAATGGTTCATAATCTACAAGTTCAGGAGTAATGAAGTAAAAGAACATTTTAAACGAATCCCCTAAAGCATCTCCCGGCAGTTCCGCTGGTAAGTGGATTCCTTCAGCAGTCATTGAACGTATAGGACTCCAGGCGGAATTGTAGAAGTGGCTGCTGGTTATTTCCTCAGTCAACGGATAAAGAGGCGGAGCATTGCTCATCATCCAGATGTCATCAGTTCCAAAATGTTGTGGGAGCGGTGAAGATGGACCTCTTGCATTGCCGCATAAAATGCCAAGGTAGAATTCATCGATGCCGGGTGCAGGGGCAAGCGTCCAGTAAAGCGATTCAGCAGGATAATGCGCAAGTCTGAAATCGAGTGTTTGACCGCCAGTGTTTTCGACAAGAATTGCCTCGGATTCGGTCATAACATACCCCGTGGCATACTCGCATTCACGCCTGATGCTATCAGGATTGGTGAAACCCATAGTAGAACCCCTTATGGTATCACCCATAGAATCCAGGAGAGCCGGGCATGGGTACCATATCGTTGGCTCCACCCTGATGTTGATACCCAGCATATATGCATATACATGCACTTGGGCAGTGGAATCATAAAAGTAAGAATACGGTGATGAATCCTCAGAATATGCTGAAGTGAAGACTAATATTACTGCCATTATTATCAAAATGTAGGAAATTCTATTTATCATCTGTCTATTTGTTCTGAAATTCTCTCGATACGAACGAAACTGGTTTTATTGTCAGTTGTCTTAAAATATAATATACCTTTACTGCTACCGGTAAATTTACTTTCATCGCAAGAGATATACAATACTTTTCTCTCAAAACCGTCAACCGTTATACTGTTCACAGGTGTGCGCCATAAAAACTTCTTTTCACTTATCCACAATCCTTCGGGTAATTCTCCGTTTCCCTTGCTAAAACTATACCATGTCGATGTCCATCCAATAGTGACGGAATCGTAATCATGATAAAAATTATTAAAAATTATTATTGAGTCAAGTACATTGTTCAGATTTATTACTGAAGGGTATGCTACAAAATCGCCTTCTGGCACAAACTGCCCGTTTGGTGATGTCTCAATCAGAAATTTGATGATTATTCCAGCGCTGATATTTCCTGAAGAAGCGATGGTAACCTGTATCTGGGCTTCCCAATGCTGGTTGTAATATTTCTCATCATTCGGGATTTTTATTGAGATACCTATCGGTTCGCTGTTGGATTTAGCATCGACATCCACTAATGTATTCTCTAAATTCACCCATGAAGTATTAGGAAGGGGAGAGTAGAATGCAGTCTGTTTCAGGGAAAGTACTTCAATCTTAAACGTATAGTCGTCAGGGTTCGTGTTCCTTATTTTAATCTTTTGATCGATCTCGTATTCAGTGCCAATTGGAACGTCATAAATATCAATGATGCTGGGATCTGCCCCTATTTCAATACCCATTGACTCTAAATGGTAAATTAATGCGATTAAACAAATTATAAATAGAATCTTCTTTGCCAATTTCTATCCTTAACATTTCATTTGTCAAATTATAATGATTAAGGTACAGTATGGCAACTTTTTTTTTGACATGTTTGATTTTTTGTGATATAAAAGTAACGATTGATTCTATGTAATGCTTCGTTTATTTTCAATTTCTGCTTGCAATTTTGCAGGGCATGATTATTTTAATTGGTCGATAATGGAGGCAACATGTACTTATTGAAAGTGTCCGAAAAATTTTCTGCAGCGCACAGAATAGATGGCTACAATGGCGATTGTAACAGACTGCACGGTCATAATTGGGAAATAAAATTGACCGTAGAAAAACAGGAGCTTGATAAAATCGGCCTGGCATACGATCTAAAAACGTTGAAGGAGGATTTGCGGAAGGTCATAAAGATATTGGACCATACTCTGTTGAACGACATACCTGATTTCGTTGGTATCAATCCTACTGCTGAAAATATTGGGAAATTTATATTCGGCAAATTGCAGGATGTTCTGCCTGAAAGCGTTTCAATAAAGTCAGTTGAAGTATGTGAATCGGAAAACAGTTCTGTTATTTATGTAGATGATGAAACTCTGTGAAGTCTATAAAAGTATCATAGGGGAGGGTTCATATTCAGGGAAGCTGGGCGTCATCGTAAGGTTAACCGGCTGCAATCTCCGGTGTTCATGGTGCGATACTCAATATGCGTACGAAGAAGGAAACGATGTAACCGTTGATGCTCTTCTCGAAAGGATTGAGAGCTATAACCTGGATAGGGTTTTGATAACGGGCGGGGAACCGCTTATCCAGGATGATGTTTACCTTCTAATGGAAGAATTGGGGAGTAGTAATAAAAAATTGATACTTGAGACAAATGGCTCCATAGATATCAGCAAGGTGCCTGATACGGTACATAGAATAGTCGATATGAAACCGCCTGGCAGCGGCATGACAGACCGTATCGAATGGACGAATCTTCAATTGGTCAACTCCAGGGATGATGTCAAATTTGTTATACTCGATAAAAATGATTTCGAATGGTCGAAGGAAGTAGTCCTCAAGAACGATCTTATTGAAAGGACAAATGTGATTTTTCAACCTGTCTGGAACGAGTTGGAACCGAAAAGACTCGCTGAATGGATACTGCAGTACGATCTCAACGTGAAGTTCGGAATACAGCTGCATAAAGTCTTATGGGGAAATAAGAGGGGGGTATAACATGAGGAACAAAGCCATAGTATTAGCGAGTGGGGGAGTGGATAGCGCGGTCACTTTGGGAATTGCGGCATTGGATTACGAACTTCTGCTGATGCACTTCAATTATGGGCAGAGAACGGAGAGAAGGGAACTCAAGGCTTTTAATGACCTGGCGGGTTATTATGGAATTTCGCGGCGGCTTGTGGTCAATATTCCCGAATTAGGTGGTATTGGCGGGTCGAGTCTAACCGATAATAGCCAGAGTATTCCGGAAGGGGTTTACCGGGATAAAAAGGTTCCATCGACTTACGTTCCATTCCGGAATGGTCTGATGCTGTCTTTTGCCGCCGCCTGGGCGGAAGTGCAATTCGTGAAGCATATTTTCATCGGGGTGGTCGAAACGGATGTACCCGGTTACCCCGATTGCAGCGCCGATTTTATCAGGTCTATGGAAACTGCTATTAATAAAGGAAGAAAACCGGAAAGTAGGCTGACCATCCATACACCGGTCATCAAGCTGAATAAAGTTGACGTTGTTAAATTAGGAGTAAAACTTGGTGTGCCATTTGAGCTGACGTGGTCGTGTTATCAGCGGGAGGACGCAGCATGCGGGAAATGCACGTCATGTTTGGGTAGGCTCGAAGCATTCGAGAATGCTGGGATTGAAGACCCGATAGAATACATGGATGATTAACAAAAACTTCGTTTCTGTTTTGGGAGGCTGCCTTTAAACATCTCGGTTCCCCAAACTCCCTGGATGCGTGGATGAATGGATGAGAAATGAGTAAAGATAACAGCTTGCGCTGCGTTGCCTTGGCAAGGCATGGAGTATGGGGTAAAGACTCAAGTTAAACTCAGGAAGAACCCAGAAAGCCGCCAATGATTGCTAAAATTGGTTTAAGCTCTTTCGTGGTTGGATCAACTTCAACTCCAAAATTCTCCAATGCCGTTGCCCCAACTAAAAATAAGGATCCCTTTTTACCAAAAATTACTGGACATGTTTTAGTATCACTGATACCCTCAACCTAAAAATTACAATAGCCAAATAGTCTTTTTTCAGTTCTACCGTCAGCGAAGATTAAATTCCTTGTTCCAGTAGCTCATAAGCAATCCTACTAATTAGGTGTAATTTTAGCGAAGGTGGTCGTTGATCGATATTCTGCAATCAATTTATCCCCTCAGTTCCCCAAGCTGGATGGACACATAATCAAACCAGGGTTTTGATTTCGGAAGTTTTTTTCAAAAACGTTCATTCGTCCCCCACCCCTGTAACGGGGAATTTAGATGTCTGTTTTTCTGTCTTTCTCCGTGTCTCTGAGTCTCTGTGGTTAACAGTATCTTTATTCTTGATTTTCTACAAACTTTTTTCCAACAGAAAAAGCTTTCTCCAGCTTCGCCCCGATGCTGTAATACGCTCTGCTTCCGAAGCCGCCATAGAGAAAGGGTTTCACCTTTTCGATGTCGGGCCAGCCCTTCTCGTTCAGGACTTCTTCGTCCGCGATGATGTCCATTATCTGACCGATGAACTGGGTGTGCAGCCCGATCTCCACGGTTTTTGATACCTTGCATTCCAGCGCGTAAGGAAATTCCTTCACGTACGGGGCATTGACGACCTCGCTCTTTACAGCAGTTAGCCCGGTAACTTCGAACTTGTCGTATTCCTTTCCCGAGTAGAGACCCGCGAAATCGACTTCCTTCAAGTGTTCGGTTGAGGGGATGCATACGGTGAAGGCTTTGGTCGCCATTATATTATGGTAGGTGAGTGTGGCTTCGCGGAGTGCGATGGCGATGCTCGGCGGGTCGGAGCAGCATATCCCGCCCCAGGATACCACCATGATGTTTGGCTTTCCTTCCGCGTTATAACTCCCAACCACGAATGTGGGGTGTGGGTTGACGACTGTTTTAGCGCCGATGTGTTTTTTCATTTTGCTCCTTTCTTAAAATCGGTTGATGCTTGGCGGTTGCGGTGGGTAGTTTTTTACATTCTTTTTAAAAGTTAAATTGGTCAGTGCTGTCACGATTTTTGCAACTTCCCTATTTTCAATATTTTCACTTAGCATAGTCAGTTGTCACTGTTCTACTTTTTCCAAACTTAATACAAAATATAGGAATTTAATTTTTAGTAAAGGAGTATTTCTTAACATTTTTTTTAATAGTTTTAGCTTTATTTTCAAAAAAGAATATAAATAACTTGTCTATTTTAAGGTTATTAATATTTTGGACAGCTTGAAAATAACCAGGAGCAACCGAATTGAATATTTATGGAATGCAATAAGCTCAAATCTGTCTTCCTTAGATGTTTCATTAAATAAAAGGATAATTAATTTATGGACATTAGAAATATAGCAATTATTGCGCACGTCGATCACGGGAAAACAACTATGGTCGATAGAATTCTGCACCAGGTGAAGATGTTCAGGGATAACCAGGAAGTGCAGGAGCTGATACTGGATTCGAACGATCTGGAGAGGGAACGCGGGATCACTATTTTATCAAAAAATGTATCGGTAGTATATAAAGGAACAAAAATAAATATTATCGATACTCCCGGTCACTCGGATTTTGGAGGAGAGGTAGAACGGGTTTTAAACATGGCTAACGGGGTACTCCTTATCGTAGATGCTTTCGAAGGACCTATGCCGCAAACCCGGTTTGTTTTGCAAAAAGCATTAGAACTGGGTTTAAAACCTATAGTGGTAATCAATAAAGTCGATAAACCGAATTGTAATCCTGATGAGGCTCATGAACTTGTTTTCGACCTGATGTTTTCCCTCGGCGCTACCGAGGAGCAACTGGATTTTCCGACTATTTACGGTTCTTCAAAAGATGGATGGATGGGAGCCGATTGGAAAACGCCGACCGGCGATGTTGCCTACTTGCTTGATACTATTGTTGAATATTTTGATCCACCAAAAGATAATCCCGGAACTCTGCAATTGCAGATAAGTTCTTTAGATTACTCGTCATATACAGGGAGAATTGCCATAGGAAGAATACACCGGGGAAGTGTTAAGATGGGTGACCAGGTTTCTGTTGTTCAAAGAAATGGTCAAATACATAAATCAGTCGTCAAGGAACTTTATCGTTTCGAAGGACTGGGGAGAGAAAAGACCCTTAAAGAAGTCAGGTCGGGTGAAATAGTAGCGATTATGGGTCTTGAAAACTTTGACATCGGAGATACCATCGCTGATTTTGAAAATCCTGAAGCTCTAAAACCTATATCTATCGACGAACCCGTTATGAGCATGCTTTTCACTATTAATAACTCGCCATTTATGGGCAAGGAAGGTAAATACGTTACCTCGAGGCATATCAGGGATAGACTATTTAAGGAAACGGAGAAGAACCTCGCGCTAAAAGTGGAAGAAACGGATTCCCCTGAAAAATTGATGGTCTATGGCAGGGGCATTCTTCACCTGTCTATCCTGGTAGAAACCATGAGAAGGGAAGGGTATGAGGTCCAATTAGGTCAGCCTAAGGTAGTGATAAAAGAGATTGACGGAACCAAACATGAACCGGTTGAACTGCTGAATGTTAACGTTACTGAACAGTTTTCCGGTAAAGTAATTGAGATAGTTGCCAGGCGTAAAGGCGATATTCTGAATATTGAGAATAGAAGTGACAGGACGAATTTGGAATTCTCGATGCCAGCCAGGGGTTTGATCGGGCTCACCAATCCAATGTTGACAGCAACCGAGGGTGAAGCTGTGATATCTCACCGGTTCAAAGGTTTCGAACCATGGAAGGGCGAGATTCAGAGTAAAAGGAATGGCGCGTTGATAGCTATGGCGCGGGGAACCTCCAATGCTTATGCGATAGATAAACTGCAGGACAGGGGTAAATTCTTCATCGAACCCAATGAAGAGGTATATGCGGGTCAGGTGGTAGGAATAAGCAACAGGTATGATGACCTGGTAGTGAATGTGACAAGGACAAAAAAACAATCTAATATGCGAGCGGCAGGCGCAGATGAAAAAGTGGCAATAGCCCCGGCAGTTAAGTTCTCACTGGAAGAAGCCATGGAATATATTGCAGAGGATGAATACGTTGAAGTAACCCCCAAATCGATTCGCTTAAGGAAGGTATTGCTTGGTGAGCATGAAAGGAAATTGCAAAGGAGATCAGGGGAGAATTAAACCGCTTTTATGCGGTCAACAAATCAGGCTATTTTTCATCAAAAAACTATGTTAGCCCTTATTTCTAGCAAATTTATTTTTGGTATTTATGCTTTAACTTTTTACTTTTGTGACTTCGAATATGCTCAGGATATGTTTTTGACCTTTGACATTTGTTTTTTCTCTGTGTCTCTGTGACTCTGTGGTTAGCTATTTTTACCATTTTTCCCACATCCAACCATCCATTCCTTATGGCAACATGGTTGGTTTTAGGGTTTTATTTGTCATTAGTCATTAGTCATTTTATTCACTTTTTTTCTTGACATTTTCGATATGTCATTTACCTTATCTCCTTATTAATCATAAAGTTAGATGAAAGTAAGAATTGGGCAGAAAAACATACTTGAAACATAATCACCTGTGGAAATTGTTCTACACAATATTACAGGGATTATAAAAGAGTTTTAAACTTCGGATTCGGTTCATAAATCATTAATTTGAATCTAAAAATCGTGATTTTTAGATTAAATTTACTTAGTACTTAATAAAAAAAGGTGTGAATTTCAGAATGGATTTCAAAATAAAAGGGAAAATCAGGGATGTTGAAACTATTGCTGAAGGACATAGCATAAACAATTTGAATAGATTAAACAAGATATTATGAAAAAGCATTTTATACTGTGTATTAATAATCGTGGCTACGAGGCATCATTGGAGGTTAGGAAAGTTTACGAAGTGGTGCCTGACATACAAGCCGAGAAACATCATCAGATAAGGATTATAGACGAATCCGGTGAAGATTATCTTTATCCTGCTGATTATTTTGCTCCTTTACGATTGCCCCTTGCCACCAAAAAAAAATTGGAATTGATAACTGACTAACACATCATTCCACCTGGTATTTTTCGGCGGAAGGTCCAAAATACAGGTAAACTCAAAAGTTAAATAAAAAAACCAACCCACATTGAGATAGTGATACTTTTAAAGAAAATTAAAAACATCCAACCCCAAAGTGATAGGCAAACCATCACATAGGGCACGCGGGGCAAGCAAAAACAACAAACCCCAAAATAGGAGTAAAAAGTTAAACCGTTGTAATACTAATTCACATTTAAAAAAGTAAAATAAAAAAATGCATTAATCTGTATCAACTCTTTGTAAATAAACGAATTAGTATTCAACCATCTTGCAGGTTAATACTATGTTTATAAAGACAGGAAAACATAAAGATTTTATTAAAGAATATTTTATAAAAAAGTAACCGGGAGGGAAAAATGAAAGGATTGTATTTGAGTGTAGTAATAGGTTTCTTTGTTTTGGCTTGTGGTTTAGTTTATGCCTAAGTTCCACCAGTTATGACTTACCAGGGTAAACTTACAGATACTTTAGGGGTCGGAATAATAGATACATTCGATATTGAATTCAGTATCTGGAATGCAGAAAGTGGAGGTGATTCTCTCTGGGGAGAAACCCAGCCAAATGTTCCCATCATAAAGGGGCACTTCGACGTCCAACTAGGTTATTTAATTCCCATCACGCTATCATTCGACACCACTTATTACCTCCAGATAATTGTGGATGGTGACCTTCTCTTACCCCGTACTCTGTTAACCACCAGCCCTTATTCGTTCCACGCATTTATTGCCGACAGTTTTGCTGGGGGTGTACCCGGTGCAGTAGAAGCTATTCTCGATCAACACGATTCGGCGCAAATTGCAGATGGCTGGATTAATGGACAATTCGAAGCCGGAAGAGTTATTATAACGCCCAATACCCGGGATTCTTCATTTACACCAAAGACGGGTATGATGAGGACAATAGGTAGCGGGGGAGATTTTCAGGTTGCAGTTTACGATGGCGATTGCTGGAGAAAATGTTTTCCAATTATCGATACGATAACATGTTTCGGAACTGAACTTACACTCGATGCCGGGAATGATACAACGATATGTATAGGTTGTACATTAATGCTTTCCGCTATAGCTTCCGGTGGATGGCCTCCTTACTTGTACGATTGGAATATTGATGGTCTTGGAGATTGGGATGATAGTACCGATATCTCTCACGATATAGCTTTTGGAGACACATTGATCTGCCTCGTACAGGACGCGATGGATATTGTGGGCGACACGGTTATAGTAAGCTGCAACTGTGGAACATGCGTTGACATCGATGGCAACACCTATGAAACTATATGGATAGGCAGTCAATGCTGGATGGCGGAGAATTTAAAGGTAACCCATTATCGGGATAGCACACCTATACCAAACGTTACCGATGGAGGCACATGGAGTGGTTTGACAACAGGGGCTTACTGTGAATACGATAATGATACTTCAAATGTACCCACTTACGGGAGGCTTTACGATTGGTATGCAGTAGATGACCCACGTGGTCTTGCCCCTGCAGGCTGGCATGTGCCTACAGATGCTGAGTGGCAAACCCTTGTGGATTAACTCGGCGGTTATTCAGTGGCGGGTGGTAAAATGAAAAAAGCAGGTCTGGAACATTGGGCAAGCCCGAATACGGGAGCTACAAACGAGAGTGGCTTTACAGCGTTGCCTGCTGGTTACCGTTATCTCGGTGGTGTTTTCCACGGTATGACAGACTACGCACGCTTCTGGGCCTCGTCCGAGTACTCTACCTCACACGCGTGGTACCGGTACCTGGGCTACAGTTACACAGATGTAGTCCGGGACTTCCACCTTAAGGAATACGGGTTGTCGGTGCGCTGTTTGCGGGATTGATTAACTAAATCAAAGATTTTGTTTTGTTGACTATTTGTCCCGCGTCAAAGACGCGGGGCCGGATCTTTTTTGGAATTTTTTAGGAGTGCGCTGACTGTTTATTAGTCTAAGAGACTAAAAAATTTGCCAGTGCATCTGTCGGCTATGCTTAAACAGCTTTCTAAACAGGTTTTCTACTTGACCCCGAAGGCTTCCACTACGTTAAAACTCCGAAGGACAGGTCCTACTTCGCCGATAACAATGAAATATACCGGAGTGCTGTTGGGCTTCGAGGGATAAATGATACTCAGAGACGCTACATATATGCTTCCGAACGCCTCGATAGAGACTCCGAAAACCAATAAAATGAAAATAGAAGAAATAAAATGTTTAAACTGTAGTTCAGATCTTACCTTCTGGGTTAGTCTCAGACAATCTTCGCCGTTCCGGTATCGCTGTCCTCACTACAAGACACGGTACAAAGTAATTACACCCAAGATGAAGTTGATTACATTTGGGGTTGTTATATTATTTTTATGTTTGGCAAGTACACTAATATACGGAGGGGGGGTGAGAATTAAGTTGCCAATTTGGGAAATGATTTTATATATGGAAAGTTATTTAAGGAATTTTGAAGAATAATTATATGTTATATGTAATTTTGAATAGCTCAATAACCAACATGTATTAATATTTACTTAGAAGGAGGTTTCTATAAACACTTTTTTCTTCTAATTTAATTCGATTCGCATTGACAAACTTCCAATGTTACAATTCATTTTTTATAAATATTACCCCTGCTCCCGATTGCTATAATTTTGATAATCTTACACTTCTGAGAAACCTCATATATTATTCTTAAAACCCCATACAAATTAAATCCCCGGATTTATCCATTGTGATCCAGAATTTCACGGCGCAAATCACGAGAGACTCCTCGACCCGTCAACTTTGTTTTTGCTCCTTTTAATACTATCTTTTTTTCTTGACATTGTGATGATGTTGTTTAACTTATCTCTTTAATTATCATAAAGTTATAGGGGAGTAAACAGTGTGAATAAAACCATACTTAAAACATTATTACTTTGGAGAAAAACAATGCGAAAAAATATTCTCATAATAATGGCAGGTATCTGTGCTATAATTTCAAGCTGCACCGTTGTTCCTGAGATGGAACCAGGGGAGATAATCATAGAGTCGGAAGGCTTCAAACCCTCACCCGGTCAGAAAGTCACACTATTCTTTAGACCAGATAATATTGTTGTTGATAAAGTGAATATACTTGTGGAATCCGAGTCGGGAAACAGCGCTTCGATCTGGAAACTTTTCAAAAAAAAGAACGACGTTTATTATGCTGAATTTAAAATTCCTTCAGATGGAATTTTCATGGAGGTTTTGATCAAGGATGATCAACAGTTTTCGAAAAACCCACCGCTCAGAAAAGGATTCATGCTGTATGATTCAAATGGTAATTATATAAGGGGTACGAGAACCAAACACCTTTTCCGAGCCAGGATACCCGAAGATGAATACAGGGAATTATTTAAAGGTGAACTCGAGGATAATCCAGATTGCCTAATGGCATGGAGTTGGCGTTGGAGGAAGGGATTCTTTGCAGGGGATACTGCTACAATAAGGAAGGAATTGCTAAAGGTCATCGAGCAAGGTGACAAATACCCGGAAGGGTACGCGGCTGCCGCTGACGGTTACGCGTTCCTGAAAGATGTGGATGAGGCGATTTTTTTTCTAAAGAAATACCTGGATAGTGTTGAGCAACCGGATTTGGCTCCATCCATAATGTCCTCGATCGCATCATGGTGCGGAAGGCTCGAGAACGCACAAAAAGATTCGCTGCATTTAATGATATGCGGGATGTATCCCAACTCATCTGTTGCTAAAGAGTATGTGCAGAGGTCTATATGGAAGGGTAAGCAGGATAGCCTCACGGAATACATTCTTGCCGAGCGAATTAAGGTTGATCCCGAATCATACTTTCTGTCAGCAAGTTACCAGGCAGACATATTGAACGATAGCGCTGAAGCTGTTGCAGCAGCTGGTCAATTCATTTCTGCAGTAGATGAGGGTGATATCAGCATTTATGAGTATCAGATAGATGATAACCTGGCAGCTATGTATAATTTGGTAGCCCGTGGTGAATTGAAAAAAGAGAATTATACGAATGCTTATAAAAACGCCTGTAAAGCTGTAGAAGCATGTAAAAAATACGAAAGTATCAGCCTTAACTCTGTGCTGGCTGCTGAGTGTGCGCTGAAAGCAGGGGATAGCCAATCCGCTAACGATTACATATTACGTGCCGTAGCTTATGGAGCTATCGAAGATGCATTAGAGTTAATTGAAAAGTTGAACCCACAAAAAGATCCCGCTACCGTTCTGCAAGAAATGTTCAAGGAATCGTCGGCCATGTGTAAAATTGCTCCTGAGTACACTTTCATAACAATGGATGAAGATACTTTTCAAACGCACAAAGGTTTAATTCTAGTGCTGGATTTCTTAAATCCCTCGTGTGTTCCATGTATAAAGGAGATTCCCCTATTAAACGAGTTAGCGAGTAGATATGAGCAGGATTTCATCAGCTTTTTAGCCGTAGATCCAGCTCCTGCGGAGTATCTTAAATCCCATCCATACGATTTTAGAGGATGGCAAGTTTGCCCTGGACAGAGAAAGGCTTTTTATGCCTTTGGGATAAGTGGGGTTCCCCATTTCATGGTGTTGGATGGCGAGGGTCGGATTCGTTACTGGGAATATGGTGCCCCAATTAATGTCGATGCAGCCGGTAGAGTACTTGACATGCTGATAGCTGCAAGAGTGTTTTTGCAATCCTGATTTTTAATTTGTCATTTATCATCCGTCATTTCTCATTTCTCCACCCCGCCGTACTTAGCCACCGTCTCCCTTATCACCGAAACGCACTCGTCCAGTTTGTCATTAATTTTAGCGCTTGTAAAGCGTAATACCTGCCAGCCATCCTTCGTGAGTAAGTTGTTCCGGTCCTTGTCATACTCCACATCCGGATAATCACTGTGGAATTCCCTCCCGTCACACTCGATATCGATCTTGCCGCCCTTGCACAAACACGCGAAATCAAGCATGAAAAAATTACCGTCAACGTTAACCACCATCTCCCTCTCGGTCTGGATTTTGGCTTTCCGTAAGGCTGCCCACAGCTTCTCCTCGATGTGAGACCCACGGTAGAGTTCGTTAACTTCAACAGCATTCATCAGCCGCTTCAGTGTTGAGGGGATGAACACGATATACCGCCCCAGTCTCGATTTTATGGGACGTGGAAGTTCAATTAATGGCGCTACGTTTATCTTGTAATAGTCCTCGTTCGCGTTTGCGTGCTCAGGTTCATCAGGAATAAGCTCTATTCGCTTCTTGACTTCATACCCAAGGACCTGTGCGAAGTACCGGATCGTGAATTTTTCCTTACCGAAGTCGTTCGAGAAGTAGAATGCTATGAAATCGGAATCGAAATATTCCGGCGCGTGCTTCCTGGGAATCCTGTACCAACCTTCCTTTTTTAGTATTTCGAAGTCCTTTTTGGTTCTTAATACAGCTACGAGCACCGAAATTTCGTTCTTCATTTTTTCTTTATTAAAACCCTTTGATTCTTCCATAATACTCTCCCAATACAGATATTAAAATTTTGAATTAGTTTTTAAAATACAACGAAATTGATTTAAGAAAAGTGAATTTTTACTTTCTGTGATGTTTTTCCCCATTCTATTATTTAAATTCAACTTTTCATTTCAATTTTATGAATCCTCTACAAGGATTATTCCTGAGGCGAGGCTGGTTTTCTACAATTATTAACCATCTACGATGGTTTGCCTTCTACGAAATTAGTTAATTTTTCTTCATTCCCGCCCCAATATGCACTAACCCGGTTAGCGCTCTCCATATCCCGCCCCGATTTTATGCTATTTCTCCGACCTGGTGTTTGCTTATTTTCTCTGTGACTCCGTGACTCTGTGGTTTGCCCCTCGTTAATCTCAATTTTCAATTGACAATTCATCCTAATTAGTTTATTATGCAGCCTGTTGGTTGAACTTTATTTAAGAAAGACAAAGCATGCCAATAAAACTCAAGAAAGAAACCGAAGATAAACTCATCGAATCCATCAAACGCTACTTCGAGGAACACCTTGAGGAGGATATAGGCGACTTGAAGGCGAAACTCCTTCTCGATTACTGTCTGAAGGAGATCGGTCCAAGCATTTACAACCAGGCGATTTTCGATGCCCAGGCATACCTGCACGAGAAACTCGTTGACCTCGAAAGCGCTTGCTACGAACCCGAATTCCAATACTGGAAGAAATGACAAACTACTCATGAATACTATTACTTTAAATAACGTCACCAAAGCATTCGGGAAGCTAACTGCTGTGAATGGTCTATCGCTCAAGGTTCCAAAAGGGAGTATATATGGCTTCATCGGACCTAATGGCTCGGGCAAGACGACCACACTTCGAATGATAATGAATATCTTCTACCCGGATAACGGGGAGATACTCGTGTTCGGTGAGAAACTGCGAGGCAGCGCTACCGACCGGATAGGCTACATGCCGGAAGAGCGCGGTCTTTATACGCGAATGAAAGTGGGGGAGTTGCTTCGATTCTATGGCGACCTTAAAAATGGGAAGGATGTCAAAGGCGAGGTAAAAAACTGGCTTGACAGGCTCGATCTATCAGACTGGGCTGACAAGAAGGTGGAGACTCTCAGTAAGGGCATGAGTCAGAAGGTGCAGTTTATCGCCACGGTTGTCGCGCGCCCCGAGCTCGTTATTCTCGATGAACCCTTTACCGGTCTCGATCCCGTGAACACCGATGCCCTGATAGACGCGATTCTCGGTTTGCAGAAGCAGGGTACGACCATTATTTTCAGTACACACGACATGGACGTTGCGGAGAAGATGTGCGATTTCATCTTCATGATATTCAAGGGGAAGAAGGTGCTGGACGGAACGCTGGATGATATACAGGACCAGTACGGCAGTGATACTATCCGGATCAAGACCAAAGGCGGCGCGGCGATGCTTCAAGGTCTGAATGGGGTTGAGAGGATCAAGGATTTCGGGAAGCAGCAGGAACTAAGAATGACTCCGGACTGCGACCCACAGGAAGTGCTCAAAACAATAATGTCGAGGACGAGAGTGAACAGCTTTGACCTGGTGAAGCCATCCCTGCATGATATCTTCGTGCGTATTGCCGGTCCTGAAGCAGAGGAGGTGGCGCATGCGAAAAATACTTAAATTCGCGAAGAGGGAATACAAAGCCACGGTAAGAACCAAGGGTTTCATAATCGGCATAATCGTAGCGCCTATTCTCATGAGTGGCAGCCTCGTTTTCTTCTTTCTGCTGAAGGACAGGGTGGATACGACTGACAAGCGAGTGGCGATAATCGACAGGTCCGGCATCGTTGCAGAGGCAATTATCGAAGCAGCGGGAAACCATAACGAGCAGGAAGTATATGATGAGAAGAGCGAGAAAAAGGTAAAACCCGAGTACATTTTTGAAGTGATCGAACCGGACACTGTGGAACTGTCTGCGCAACGGTTGGAACTTTCAAATAAGGTGCGTAACGGCATTTATCATGCCTTCGTGGAGATCGGTTCGAATGTTCTTCATCCGGGGGAGAACGTGGAGGATGCTAGTATCGATTATTACGGTAAAAATGCAGCAATGGATGAAGTACGGCGTTGGATGAGCTGGCCTGTCAACAACTTCCTTCGCAGGGAGAGATTAGCGGACGCCGGTATAGATGAGTCTGAGGTCAAGGACCTCTTCAATTGGGTGACTATCCAGGGATTGGGGCTCGTTACCGTGGATGAAGCGACCGGCGATATCCAGGATGCCCGAAAAGCAAGCGAGATAGAGGCAATGCTCATACCCATATTCTTTATGATGCTGCTGTTCATGATGATGATGATGAGTGTTCCCGGAATGCTGCAATCCGTCATGGAGGAGAAAACACAGCGAATAGCGGAGGTTCTGCTCGGGTCATTGAAGCCTTTCGAATTCATGATGGGGAAGCTGGTCGGCGGGATCGCTGTTTCATTAACGATTTCCGCGGTGTACATCATTGGCGGAACTCTGGTAGTCCACTATATGGGTTACCAGGATTACATCCCGTTCGAAGTGATTCCATGGTTCTTCGTCTATATGCTGCTGGCGATAATCATGTACGGTTCTATGGCGTTAGCGTTGGGGGCGAGCTGCAGCGAACCCAAGGACGCGCAATCGCTGACGTTCATGACTATTATCCCCGCGATGATACCGATGTTTGTGTATTTCCCAATAGCTAGAGAGCCAATGGGCAGTTTTGCCACGGTATTCTCGCTAATCCCGTTCTTCACGCCAACCCTTATGCTTTTACGCCTGGCGACACCGGATGTTGTACCGATATGGCAGCCTATCGTGGGTACTATTGGTGTGATTATATTTACAATAATCTTCGTCTGGCTGGGGGGGCGCATATTCAGGATGGCTATACTTATCCAGGGAACGCCTCCGAAGCTGAAGAACATTATCCGATGGGCGTTTAAAGGATGAGAATAGAGTACAGATAAAAGAGAACGGGAGAAATAGAGATTTAGAACGCAGATGACATGGATTTTGCGGATTTATATAGAAAAAAGATAGGTTGGAAGGTTTAATTATATGGTTATTGAGTATATTGACAATAAATGAGAAAATGCTGTTGATAAGTTTAGCAAGGAGACAGAAAATGAAAAATTTATCGGTTATTTTGATTATAGTTCTTGTTTCTATTATTCCGTTGCAGGCTGTTTCACAGGAAGATACAATTGAGGAAATTAAGACACTTTCTGAAAAGTTCGTGGATATGCTGAGTATGGAGAATCGAACCCCACTTGAAGAAATTGAGAGTATGTTAGCGGATGATATGGTGCAGATTTCTTCGTCAGGGGAAGTTTTTCACGGGATTAAGGAGAATATGGTATTTTATACTAAAGGGGTAATGGATGTTGACAGTCTTTTTTCTGAATTCGATGCGGGTTACGTTATTGAATCTGTCAAGATAATGGGCAACACAGCGCAGGTATTCGGGAAATTGAAATTAAGAGGCAAATTGAAGAAGAATGATGTCAAATTTGATAGGGATATCCTGGAATCATTACTCTTTGTTAAGACTTTGGATAGCTGGAAGATAACGCACGAACATTCGACGAGGTTATAGGGGTTTTTATCAGGGTATTGTGCGAAAAGCACAGTTTATTCTTTTGTATATTGGGTATCGTTTAAATTATATCACTACGGAATTAGAATTTTAAAAAGGTTGTTTAGTGTTGTTAATTTTTAGATAAGGATTAATTTACATTTATGACAATTTGATTTATAATTATTGGCAAAAATTATTACAAAAAAAAGGGGAATATAATGAAAGAATTAAGTACGTTCATTCTAATTATTACGTTCATTTTAGCATTGGTCAATATACTTTATTCTCAGATTCCAGATTGTATAAATTATCAAGGGAAATTAACCGATGCTGACGGTGTTGCTTTGGAAGGCGTAATGGGGGTAAAATTCACTATTTATGCTGTGTCTATAGGGGGGAATCCTTTATGGAGCGATAGCATGATTGTTGATATTTCAAAGGGTTTGTTCGATGTTCTTTTAGGTTCAATAACCCCCTTTCCGGACACGCTGGATTTTTCAAAGCCTTACTGGATCGAGTTAAAAGTGGAATCTGAAACGCTTTTACCCAGGCAGCCACTTACTTCCATGCCGTATTCATTTCATTCAAATGCAGCATTGTCCTCGGATACGGCAAATTTTGCGCACCGGTCTTCGACGTCCGATACAGCATGGGCATTATTCTGGAGTGATATCATAAATATTCCCCCTGGTTTCGCAGATGGAGATGATGATACAGGTCACTTTGTAACTAATACTATCGATACGTTTATAGCATACTGGGATAGTCTGAGATATATGCCGGTGGATTTCGCTGATGGTACTGACGATACAGGTCACTTTGAAGCTAACACAGTCGATACGTTTATAGCTTATTGGAGCAGCTTGAGGAATATTCCGCTTGGTTTTAGGGATGGAATCGATGATGTCGGATTGACTTCTGTAAATACGGATGCGACTATTTCCGGCAATGGAACCGGGGGCTTACCTCTCTCTGTTGTATATGGAAGTTCTGCTAACTCAGCTTGTATGGGGAATGATCCGCGTCTATCGAATAGTCGTCCACCAAGCGGTCCTGCAGGTGGTGATTTGTTTGGAACATATCCCGATCCCTCAGTTGCAGATAATAGTCATTACCACGATTATACAACGATTACCACCAACATTGTATCTTCGGTTGAAGATGTAACCAACGATGGTGGGAATATCGATCTTGTTGAAGGCAGCAATGTTGCAATTTCGCATGATGACGGCGCAAATACGATCACTATCGGTGTTACCGGTCTGGATAACTACGGATTCTGGACAGCGAGAGATGATGACGGTGACTCGTACACTATTACTTCGGGTGATGTTTTAACCTTCGATGAGGGAACCGGAATCGATATTGATTTCACAGGGGATGACAATTTAACCATAACCCACAAGGATCAATCTGACCAGGGTAGTATTGATAATGCTGGTGGTACTGTTATTCAGGATGTTTCACTCGATTGGAGTGGCCATGTTACTTCTCTGGAATCGTATAACCTCGACAACAGGTATTACACTGAGAGTGAATCGGATAGCAGGTACATCCGCAATCAGAGCAGTGCCAATCAATCGGCGAGTTTCAGGATCGATGGCAGCGGTTACTGGCATGGTACGGGCTCATACTCGGATAGGAATGTAGGTATTTGGCATAGTTCCTATGGGCGTATGATATCCACGAACGATTTCGGAATTATCCCGGGTGGGGGATTGGTGCTCGCCCCAGCTACTAATGTGACCATGAATTCAGGGGGTTACTTCGGACCTACGGTGTTCATAATGGATGGTACGAACCAGCGAATCGGTATTGGTGTATTAAACCCGCAGAATAAACTCGATGTTGAGGGTGCTGCAGTTATAGGCGCATCGTATTCAGGAACTAATGACGCGCCATCTAACGGTTTGCTCGTGGAGGGAAATGTTGGCATAGGTGAAACGAGTCCCGGCGTTAAACTCCACGTTAATGGCAACGGCTCAGATGCGATTTATGGGAGGTATGACGATAACCATTATGGCTATGTCGGTACGAGGGTTGAGTCGCCAAGTTATTATGGAGTATATGGCAGGGCTCATGGTACGCATGACGACAATCCGGATGTTGGTGTGTTCGGACGCTGTCAGAACGCATACCTCAATTCTTCTGATATCATCGGTGCTGATAAGGCGGTGTCGGGGTATATTTATTCTGGCGAGGCTGGTTTGGATTATTGGAGTCGCGAAGGCTATAGCGGTGTTATGGGTCGTGGAGACGGTGCCAATTCGTACACCTTCGGAGTTATAGGTGAGCGCGGTAACTATTCCACTTACCGCTGTGGCGGCGTACTCGGAGTTGAGGAGGACTTCGGTGGACCGGGCGATTGGGGCGCGCTAGGTTATACGAATTCCGGTGGAACGGATTATGGCGGATATTTCTCAAATGACCATACAGATGGTGTTGGTAGAATGCGGAGTTTGCCCGATTCAGAAGTTCACAGCAGCGTCGGTCTCGGTTCTTATGGCGACCTAATGGGTGGCTGGATACGCGGTAACATCTACGGACTGAACGTCAAAGGTGAAAGATACGGGCTTTATGTCGATGGAAATTCATACATGGACGGAACTCTTGGTTTCCTTCAAAATAATGCAGGAGAAGATAGAGTGGTGGGTTACGCAAATGTCTCGACAGATGTCACGGTAACAGCATCGGGTATCGGGGAGCTTTCGGATGGTTCTTCACACATCGGGTTCGATGAGAATTTCAAAGCGCTGGTCTCTCATGAAATCCCGGTTGTAGTTACAGTTTCACCGCTGGGTTCGTGTGAAGGTATCTATATCTCCGGGATCGATGCCCGTGGTTTCACCGTCATTGAAGACCATGGTGGTAAAAGCAACATAGGTTTCACGTGGATAGCAATCGGTCGTCGTGCAGGATATGAGAATCCGGAAGTACCTTATGAAGTAGCAGCTTCTAATTTTGATGGCATTATGGACCGGTTCATGTTCAATGATTCAGACAAGAGGAACGCTGCGATCCCTGTATGGTGGGATGGAAACAGGAAGTTCCAGGCAGGTATCCCTATCCCGGTCACTGAGAGTGAACGCAGAATGGAGGAAGCAGCAAGGAAATACGAACTTGCGCCGGCAAGCCTTACTGAGGAAGAGTATAGACTTTTGAGTCTTGAACCGGTTATGGAAGAAGGGAATGAAAAGAAATAATCAACAAGTGTTTTAGATTATAAATAGCCATTTTATTGTTTCTGTTTGACTTATCCCTCATTCCATATTATATTTATTATCTAAAAATCGTGATTTTTAGATAACAGATATCTTTTTCAAATCAGGTAATAATAACCTAAATATTTGGTATCGTTCATATTTCTCGGCATCATACTACAGTCACCGAACTTAATTTTATTTCAAAGCAATCATTTATACCTATT
>JAFGQG010000004.1 GCA_016935765.1 bacterium | reverse complement strand
GCTTTTTTCTAAAGCCTCCAGGTCGAATTCCTTCTCTGCCATTCTTACCCTGATCTCATGAAGCCCAGCCATCATATCATCGACTTCCCTTTTTGGTTCTAAGTTTTATAATGTGTTCAAAATTCCAAATAAGCAGAACCATTCTCATAATTTATAACCAATTTTGCTTTGGTTAAAACACCTTCGAACCCGATAATAAATGGAACGGCGTCATTTTCCAAAAGAAATGCTTTGATCTTTATGGGTTCTGAAATATTATATTCATCTTTGAATACTATTGTAACTTCGGCTAATGTACCTGACAAAGCAGTTTCATCTGTTGAGCCAAGACCATAGAGGCTTGTTTTTGAGTGAACCAATACTTCTGTGTCAGCTTCCTTCCAAAGCGAATAAGGTATAATCGAAATTGGATTCCCTGTATCAATGATCACCTTTTCTTCCACTGACCAATTTTGTGAACCCTTTATGTGTATGTTACCCAGCACCCGAACAAGATTGACTTTAATACCCTTTGAAAGAAAATCCAGATCTACTTTTGATTGAAATTCAAGGTTAACCTTAATAGACATTAATTCCCTTCTCGGTAAAGATTACAGGGAAGTGCTTTTTTTTAGTTCTTTTTTCAGCAATTTTTCTCACTTCAGAAATTAATTTTCCTGATGCTACAACCTGTCTGTTTACGATAGCTACCCATAAATTCGGATACTTTTTTGAAATCTCTGCGATATTTTCATTTGCCCACCTGGAATCATCCCAGTATTCCTTTGGGGTATGAGGTATAGGAATTTCTGTTGTATTCTTCATTTTAATGACCTCTATTTTCTTAATTGGATTGGTGTTAACTCCATTTAAATATAACATAAACATACGTAATGTCAAATACAAATATTCGGTTTATTCCGGGAATGAACCAAATCAATTATTTCAGCAGGGAATTAAACTCGTCCACACTCAAACCCGCAGCCCTGATTATTCCCCTTAACGTCCCGCGGTCCAAAACCTTATGATTTGGTATTACAACCTGGGCGAAGGGTTCATCCCGTCTTACCACAAAATGGCTGCTTTTCCGGCGCTTTAGATAAAACCCCGCTTTAGTTAATGCTTTCAAACACTCTTTCCCAGAAACCACCGGTAAAGCGCTCATACGACCACCGTCATTACCTCGAATTTTTCACCAGGGATAGGTAATTCATCTTCTTCCAACGCCTCTATGTACAATTTTATCGCTTCTCTAATATTGTTTATTGCCTCTTCTTTAGATTTGCCCTGACTGATGCAGCCCGGTAAGGAGGGGCATTCCGCAACCCAAAAGCCGTCTTCCCCGGGATATATTACTATTTGCCTCATATATTATCCTCCGTTTTATGATAAATAAATTAATACCGAAAACCTTGATTGTCAAGGGAAACATGAGGAATAAAGCCAATATAGATTGACTATTTGCTATTTGCAATTGACTATTTTTAAAAATAGAAATACTAAATGAAATCCCCTATAACCTTATTCCCTGTTTGTAAACCTTAGTAGAATATTATCCCTAAAGAAGTCAACCTTATTAGCTTATTGCTTATTTCAGCAACAGCACCTTCTCCCTGATTTCACTATGAATCCCGACAATCCTTATAAAATATACACCGCTACCCTGTGAACCAGCATCCCAGATAACTTCGTTATTGCCACCATCGAGACTAAACTTCTTCACACTGCGCCCAGTGACATCGAAAATCTCGAGCATAGGTTTGTGTTTGGAACCCGAAACCATCTTGACTCCCTCCACCCTTATCCTGCAGGTGGAATTGAACGGGTTGGGATAAGTGCGAACGCTTAGTTTTTCCGGTAAAATCTCAGATTCTTCAATTCCAGTATTTATCCCCTCCAATGTTACGAGGTGGACCGCTGGAGATCTCATATCCATCTCAAGCACCAGGTTTTCCTCTGAAGAGCTACCGGAGTCAATAATTTCCAGGCGGGTTGAGTCATCGATAGCGATCAGCCTCCAGGCATATTCGACGGTGCTGGGCAGTTCATTAATATGCAGTTCGTAGCCGTTCCGGCTGGAGTTCCAGTCGGAGACCAACACCGCCATACGGTCGCCGTCTTCCGATTTACCAGCTAAAACCGCGCAGGAGGTGCTTTCGAAATCAGCCACTTCGAGCCTGACGGGGCAATCATACAGCCTTGCCATCAGCAGGTATCCCAGACCCGGGTAAGTTGGATACGAAGAATCATCCCAGAGTCCGAAGACCCAGCCGTCCGTGCGGTACCGCATCACCTGGGAAATATCCTCATTCTGCATCAGCATCAGGACGCCAGTAGCTACTGCCGCATTGTAGGGGGAATTAGCGAGTTCGAAATCCATCTCGAGGGCGGCTGCCAGGTTCCACTCGTTAAGAATAAGCTCGGTTTCATAGAAGCTGAATTCATCAAGCCACTGCTTGAGCCAGCGGTTGAGGAGAACGTAGTTGAATGCGCTGCCGTTATCGTACCGATGCCACGAGAAGAATTCGAGAGGAGCACCCGCTGAGTCGATAGCAGACAGCATGCCGTTGAGGAACATGCCGTTCGGTGGACCTGCCATTGCGGGACCGCCAACAATCAACGTCGGGTCGTAAGCTTTCAGTGTCTCTGCGACTGCGATGTACATTTCATAATACTCTTCGTAGGGGGCATCCCAGAACCAGTCGATGTCCGGTTCGTTCCATATTTCCCAGTAGCGGATATCGTAGTAGAAACCCTCAGCCCAGCCATCATTGTAGTGCATGACGGTGTGTTTGCAGACGTTTGCCCATACTGCGTTGTCCGGTGGAGGCACGTTGAAGACGGGGTCGTCTTCCCAGCTTTCACCGAGGCGGAAGAATACTTCAGCGCCGGCATCAACTATCGCGGTAACGTAAATGTCGGTCTCTGAGAAATCGTACGAGGCGGGGTCATTCGGGTCGGCATCCCAGTCGGGGAAGATGTCATGCCTGTCCCCGGGACCGTACCAATCGTGAGTGCGGACTATTGGGATATTCATCTCTTCGAATTCATCGGTGAGGTCGAGCCACGAGCGTGGATTTATCGGACCGCGGTTCGTGCCGGAGAGGTTGCGGATTCGACCGGCATCGCTATCATAATTCACGGTTATCTCGCGGTAGGACGTATCCCCGGTTCCGAGGTAGCAGTTGTCTAGCCAGGCTTCACCGGTGCCGTCAGAGCCGAAGACGAAGAGCATGGCTGCAGCCCCTTCAGGGGCTTTTCCCTGTCCCTGGATTCTCAGCCATTCCGAATGTCCGAGAAGAGGGAAAATATCCCCAGCGCCAAGCAATTCGTAACTTTCATTAATAAACGCCATTGTGACTACTGGCTGTTGAAGCGCGTTGAATTTAACATCGGTGGAGAAGACATATTTTTCACCGACAACCACGGTATCCACGAGCGACATGAATCCGAAGAATCCGGCACCAGCGTGGAGAACGTTGATGTGCAATCCTCCCGAACCGCCAACTCCGCAATCAGCGCACCATTCCTGGGCGAACCCCGGTGGAACGGAATCGGGGAGCATTGAAGGTATCCAGTGGGCGTTGCTGCCATCGAGGGTGGGATTCAGGAGAAGGTTTTCCTGGGAGTACGACAGAGTTAATAATGATAATAAAACAAAGAGTATAATTGATCTTTTCAATTTATTCTACTCCTTCATCTTTATCAATACAATTACTTTGTTTTTGTAAAACTCCGGTGGTTTTTTTTAACTTTTGACTTTTGATATTTGCCTTTTAGCTTATGACTTCGACTTTCCTCTTTAACTATGACTCCGGTAAGTATAATTTCCATTATAGTTGGTTGTTTGTCAAATGGAAAATATATCTTGACACCCTCAATGTATTGTATTATTTTGTCTTACAATGTACAACAAAGGAAAAGCACCATGAAAAAAGAAGAAACCCTAACGATTCGGATAGAAGCAAAAGAACTGGATAAGATCGAAGAAATTGCCAGCCATTTTAATAGAACAAAGAGTGATCTTGTAAGAGAAGCGATAGATGACCTCCTGGCAGACTGGGAAGCTTACCTTATCGCCTCAAACCGGGAAGGGGAATCTACACTATCCAGCGGTGAACTAAAGAAAAGACTGGGAATCAAAAAATGAAGGGCTGGAAAGTTTTATATGCTGAGAGCATTGAGAAGGATTTGACGAAAATATCACCTGACCTTGCTGAGAAGATCATAGACCATATTGACAATGTCCTGGCATTAGATCCTCTGAATCACAGTAAGCCATTGTTGGGGAGATGGCGAAAATTCTGGGTACATAGATACCGAAAAAACTGGAGAATTATTTTTAAACCGATACCACGGGAAAAGACTTCAGTGATTTATTACATCCAACATAGAAAGTTGGTTTATAAAAAAAGGCAGTCTGGATAGTCTATTTTAATCCGATACTTTACTTTATTTCCACTTTCGCTGTACCGGTCATATTGCTTACCTGGTAACCATCCTCACTGGGGATGTAGAACAGGAACTCATCGTAAGGAAACTCCTGATGCAGATTAGCCCCTCTGCCCAATAGCGATTCCCCTTTTCCGTGCATAACGATTTCGTTATTTGTTTTCGCTTCTTCGCTCATTTCCCATAAACGAGGCAGGTCTTTTCTACCGTCAGCAGGCAGTATATCTTTGAATTCCCAAGTTTGTACACCAAACTTCACAAAGTCTTCGGGAGGCTGGATACTCATGACCTGTTCCGGTGGGGGTGTTTCCCCTTCGGGCACTGTGCCGGGAGCTGGTGGTGGATTATCAGGTGATCCAATCTCAGGTTTCTGTGGAGGTACATCACTCTCTACATGTATGATATTTTTTGATTCGACATACAGCATTAACGGCTCTTTTGAACCATCCGAATTCAAATTCAAATTGATTGTGCCAACATTGTAGCAGGAAACCATATCACGCTCAAAATGAATAGAGCCGATCAGAACCGTGCTGACCGGTCCAATGCCAAGTTCCTTAAATAGCGGACAATTCATGGTAATTGGCCATCGTATTTCACCCTTATTTGAATTCACGTCAATCCTGCCCGTAGTTGATACTTTTACCTTATCGCTTGGAGTTAACGTTATAGTGATAGGACCTGTTGCCATTCTTTGCCCGTTAATAGGTAGAAAAATCGAACCAATCTCAGCATTTAATTCCGTAAACTTGATATTCGCCTGCACCTTCTCCATGTCGGGCATATCAATTATAGTAAATTGCCAGACAGGGCTTTTAGTTTTAGCTATATCGCCTTCGGTGTGAGTTACTTCCCACACATAAGTATGACCGCCTTTCAAAGGTTCCGCTGAAATCGGGTACCTGAAGGAAGTGCTTTTTGTCTCTTCAAACATGAAAACAGGCTTATTGCCGGACATTGCAGACTCAGGCTTCTGACCCTCTTTAAGTTCACAGATCTTTACAATGAATTTCCTATCCGGCTCATAGGGCTCGGAATCTGCCCAATTAAAATATGGATAAAGGTCACCAATATCCTCCTTATTTGCCGGGTTCATAAGACCTATCTTGCTCTTATCCCTGACGTATTGCGAAGTACAACCCGAAGCTAACTCGATATCAGTGTCCGCATTAATTACGTGTATGCAGATCTTATATTCGCCTGACGGGGTTTCATGACTCTCTATCATCTGCTTATAATCCTTCTGTGACCATTCATAGGTTATCTCACCCAGGTCATCAGGTACAAAGCTTTTCATGCCCATGGATAGTACAAATTTCTTGCTGCTCCCTTTAACGATTGCGCCATCACCAACCTTGGTCATCTCACACTTAAAATATACAGGTATAGAATCTTCTTCCTGGCTGTTAACATCAAACCTCCATATTTGCCTCATATCAATTTGATCAGCTGGCATTGGAAATTGCATAATCCTGATCTCAGCGTTAAGCATCCCTACATTGATTAAAATGAATAGAATCAACAACAATCTTGCGGCTCTTCTCATGACTTAACCATCCTTTTTTTAATGTTCGAAATTTTTATTTCAGTCTTTTTAGTAAAAGAATAAAGATTCCCTATTAGTTTTAATATTTATTATTCAAATTATAAAGCAAAACAGGCTAATGTCAAGCCAAAACTATTTACCTTGTGTCGTTTTATAATCGAGTCGCAGGGTTTCTTCTGAATTACTTGATCAAGCTTTATTCCAAAACAAGTGGAAATAGATACGAGGTTTCCCCGTCCATGATTGAAAGATCGTTGCTAAAGCCCGGTCGAACGGCATCGAAAACCCAGGTTCCTTTATCATCACCAGACGAATACATCATTGAGGAGCTCCTCAAGTCAGCCAAGCCAACCAGTACATAAAACACCCATTTCCCTTCGGAGGGATTCCCTAGCGCCTTAAGCGGAAGCGCTGCAGTTATACTGGAATACTTGACATCTCTTTCATTATATGACGAAGTATCCACCCAGGATATTGGCTCAACCCCTTCCTTCGGCTCATAATTAACATACAAACCCAAACCCATCATTAGCAGATTCCCCTCTCTATCGAATATCCTGGGGAGTTCGTGCATCCCGTCAACAATAACCTGGTAATCCCAGCTTCTTTTCCCAAGCTCCGCATCTGCAGCCCTGTCAGATACTGCCCCTTGGGAGTTTTTTCCCGGGGTATCGATATAAACATGAAGCGCCGGTAGGCTGAAACCCTGGGCAGAACCCTGAGGATTCGGCAGCTTGCCGTTAAACTTAAACACCAGGTTGACACGCGGTTCAATACCAAGCCCAGCCAGCGGATTGAATTCTACTTTCTTCACCGAAAATTCTATTATATCAAGAGCTCTACGGATTTCCCCGAACTCGATCTCCTCGGGTATCTCCCTCAGTAAATCGCCCTGTGGATCCTCGAATTCAGCTATCAAATAGCCATCATCGATATTGGGGGTCATCCTGATCTTAGAATCCTTTAACAACCCCTCTGAGACTTCCATCAGATAATAACCGAGGGGTAAAACTCCAAGCACAACAATGACAGCGAGCGTCATCATTGGTAATCCCCTGAGTAAATTCCGTTCTTGTCCAGTCAATTTTCTATTGTCATCATTCATATCAAACTCCAAAGAAGAACTCCAGTATCCTGGACAATGAATCCACGAGGTAGGTTGTTGCCAGAACAGCCCCGATTCCAAATATTCCAAAGATGAACACCACTTTTGGATCCCATATATCCGCGACAAGCTTTCTCCAGAAGCCAATTTTCTTTTCGGTACCAATCAGGGGGTGGTTCCCTGAAGTAAATGGTACTCCGATTATTCCGAGATCGATTGCTCCCTCCGGGCATGCTTCCATGCAAGCCCCGCACCTTACGCACGTGAACATGGCTTTTCCCTCAGCCATAGAATCCTTCGTCATTGAAAATGTTGGGCAGACAGAGATACACCTTTCACACCCGGTGCATTTGTCCCTGTCTATCTTAATTTTGAAAAGGTTTATCTTGCCGGTCAAGCTGAAGAATGCTCCCATGGGGCAGAAGATGCTGCACTGTGTCCGCTTCTTGCTTAGAAGAGGAAGGATTACTACCAATCCTAACCACAATCCAACGAAGATAAAAGTCTGAATTACCCTTATGAACGAATTGATCTCGATGAACTCAGAAGTGCTTTTGAAAGGGCAGAACCAGACGCAGTAAGTTGGAGACAGGGTAGCCAAGGAATGCAGAACGATAAAAGCCAGCATTCCAAAGGCAAAATACCTGATGTAAAGCGGCAGTTTCTTAAATTTCAAGGTCTTTTTTTTCCTGATAGATGAGAACAATTCATCCTGTCCCCCGAAGAAGCAAGCCCAGGAGCAGAAAGCCCTGCCATAAACCACGGCGACTATAAGCACCATTACTATCATACCTACTTGCGTAAGGTACGGATTGGGAAAGATAAATTCCTTTTTGAATATAAGCGGCAGAAGCAGCACCGGGACTACGAAGTGACACATCGGGGCTTTCGCATAGAGGAATTCTCGATCCAGCAGCCACATGTGCCCCCTGTCTCCCATCAGCAGCCAGACGAAGGAAATGACGAATGCGACAGCGTACGTCACGAAGAAAATCCTTCGCCAGCGGTGAACCCTGCCGGTATGGAGAACAAGAAACATCATCAATACCGGAAATGCCAGCGTAATAGTATATAGCACTGCTGAACGTGTTTCTGCAAATTTACCGGAAGCAAGAGGCGGGAATATAACGAATCCTGCAAATAGCAATGTAACGATTAAACTGGCAGCAAGACCTTTACTATTTAGTTGACTAATTTTGTTTTTCATTGCAAATCACGAACACGAGTTTCAAAGATTCTTTAATATTAATAATTAACGTATTAAAGTCAAATAAAAAGCCCCTGTTTCGAGGGGCTTAAATGAGTTTTAGTTGTTCGTTTCTGCTTTTACCGGTTATGGATCCCTGATGTCTATCTCATCCCCATCCCTCAGATCGAGACCCTCGTTACCCGGTGTGGTGCCGTCTATTTCTTCCGCGCCAATGTTTCTCTCGGGGTTCACGGGAGTCCCTGAATTATCCATTTTTACAATATTAAAATCAGTTGTAACAGCGCCGGTAATTAAGCCTCCACCGAATCCCGTAAAGGTAATGGTTCCGGTCCCAGCGTTGAAATTGCCGTTGTTCTCCCAGGTGCCATTCACGAAGAGGTTGCCCGAGCCGCCGTTCAACTCGCCGTTGTTCGTCATTTTATTGCATGTGCAGGTACCATCATCAGTATCAACTGTTGGGTATCTTCCGTAAGCAGGTGCGCCAGGGATAGTGATATCGGTTCTGCCATCGGGCAGCGTACACATACCCCAGTTATCAGGATCACTCCAGTTCGTATCCACGTAACCGGTCCACGTTCCGATATCATCGTCATTATAGACTGAAATGTTCACTGTACCATTCATTGTATCCAGGCACCCGGTGGCGGTATCGGTACCAACGGCAAAGTAAGTCCCGGCTTCGGTATTCAAACCGAAACCGATAACCGTTCCCGTTCCATATACAGGCGAACCTGACTCCGCTCCATCCAGGTAGAGCTGGTATTCTACACCGACCTGCGAGCTGTTCAATATTATCGGCATACCATCTCCGCCAGCGCAATATTCTCCGCCGCCGGCTATATTGAACCTTTCTGGCAGAGGGACAACAGTGACTTCCACGCTGCCGCATCCAAACGACCATACGCCTGTTGCGTCGTGCCTGGCTCGAATGTAATAAGTACCTGACTCAGTAGCTTCAAAAGTTGGTCCCGAGCCGAGAGTAGTAACTTCACCACAGGTTCTCCCCTGCCAGTACCAGGTGACTCCCGCCGGTGGAGTTCCAACTCGTGTTAATGTCTGAGGACCGCAGGGATACTCTGTAGTGGTTGGGTCGGGAGGATCATCTATGATTAGCGATTGCTCTATCGTCAGAGTAAAATAGAAATCATCGAAGACCACAAATGGAGGGAATCCACCAGGGGCTCCGTCAACCATCAAATAGTAAGTACCCACCGATGCGTGAAGTGGAACATACGAGAGTCTGTGTTCTGTAGCGCCGCTTTGAGTGTGGAAAGTAATACAGGAACCCTCGGGAGGACATGTGTCGTCCAAAGCCAGTCCGGTTCCATTCATCAAGAAAGTAACAAACCATGGTGGAGACAGAATCAACCCGTTGTGAGGGGTTAGTATGATATCTACGATAAGGTCCTCGTAGGTGTTTATCTGGTAGATTATCTCCTGGGCTTCGTCATAAGCTCCAAGACAGGTACTTGAGTAGTAATCTTCGCGGTTATCTGTGGTTTGGTACGCATCGACATACGTTAGATCTCCGGGCAAATGCACGATTATGGGATCTATGCAGTCGTTACCTGCTTTTGATTCATCAATATAAAGCGTGAAGTATGGGATACAATCTGCAAATTCGTCCCAGGTGTCCACCATGATCCAGTAAGTCCCGGGGAAAAGCCAGTGGTTATATATTCCATGTTTTGTTTCGAGGAACGCGAATAAGTTCACTACGGGACCACGGCTATAAGCCATACATGGAGCGCTAGGCGGACAAACAGAGTCAAGGGCTAATCCGGTAGCTGGCGTTCCGCCGGAGATCATGTTCCCGGGGTCCACAACTATATCCACCCGGAAAGTGTCAGTCACGATTAGCATATAAAGGATATCTTCACCGCTATCGTAGATTCCGAGGTCGAGAAGGTCGAGGCATGTATGATAGTAATTATCGATTCTTCCGCACGTGAATTGATTATCCAGCTCATAGGGGAGATCTGCTGGAATATATATCGTGTCCATGGGATTAGAGCAATCCACTGGCGCGACAATTGAGAGGTCGAAATCCGGAATGCATGAGTTTAATGCCGGGTCTGAAGACACCATAATGTAATACGTACCCGGGCTCAGGTCCAGGTCGGTTACGCCGTGTTCACCCGAACCCGCGTTCGTGCTTTGCGCGATGCATGAACCACCCGGTGGGCAGGATGTAGTCACGCAGAACCCGGTGCCGGCAGTGCCGTAGGGATTGAGTAAAATATCGACAGTCATCGATATATCCACCACCACTCTATAAATTATGTCTTCGCCATCGTCGTAAGTTCCCAAGCATGAGCCGGTGTAATCGTTGTCCCTTCCGCATGTTAGCTGATGCCAGTCGAGGTATGGAAGGTCTGCGGGGAGGTTCACTCCGATTGGATTACCGCAGTTATTCCCTACATTGCAATCCACCCAGTTAACCTCCAGGTCCCAGCCGTCATAGCAGTAATTCTCCTCGGTTATCCGCACTCTCCACTCTTCGTCCGGATCCCCGCAAACAGAAGATGGATCGTATGTATAAGGATTATACGGTCCGCATGTTTCATCCCAGCCGGCAGATCGCTCAGGGCGGCAGTCTTCTGTCGAGCAGTCGGTCCTGGTAGGGAAATATACCCATAGGTCATAATCATCATCACTATCGCTATATTCAAGGTTAAGATCAAATGTTACGTACCTTGATCCTGCGGGTATTGTCACTATAGTACAGCCGAGGTCTCCTTCACCCGAGGCTGACCAGGAACCTGCAAAGGAAATAATTGGCACAAATAATAAAAGCGGTATTAGAAATTTAATTAAAGTTTTCATATCACTACTGCGCAGGCTGAAAGACCTGCGGCTACGTTTATATTTATTTAATATTTCCATTTCGATCGTATTTATCTGTATCTATAAAAGCTTTGGCTTTATCTTTTTGATCGCGCCGGTTTATTTCCTCAATTGGTGTCGCTGCCTCGTCGATGCGTTTTCCTGAAAGCCGGTAACTGAACTTAGCATTGGTATCTCCGGATATTGCTTTAACGGTGAAGAGGCTCCCGTTCATTTTAGCAATGAGATTTGCTTCATCCTGGGGGGTTACGAATGGGATGATGGTGTTTTCTGCTACCGCGTTGTAGAAGAGCCAGAGGTCTGAGGCTTCCGGTTGCTGAGCAAGGTCCACCCTGAACACTCCGTTGGTAAGTTGGGCTTCACCCACCACATCGACTCGCAGCCCGACCGCTTCCGCCATCCAGGTTGAGTATTGCTTACCGTTTATCTGCAGGACCGGGTCAACGTAGTTCGCGTCGATCTTTCCAGGTTTCACTGCGGTTGTTTTGTATATTCTGACCCCGGCGCAATCCCTTGCCTGGATGAAATTCGCCGAATCCAGCCATAAGCCGGTAAGGTCTCCGGGGATGCCATCGATTGAATCCCAGTGAACATATCCAGCCCAGTGCGCGGAATCCGCCCAGTGAGTGAACCCGATGGAATCGATATAACCAATGGAGTCTATGTAAGCTATATGATCGATGAAATCTATAGAATCAACAAATGAGATGCTGTCGATGAAGGTAATCGAGTCTATCTGGGTAATGGAATCTATATAGCTTACTGAATCGAGGTATGAGATCACCGATATTCCGACGACGCTGTCAGCCCATGTGCTTCGGAAAGCATAAGCGACTGTGCTGAGCTTCTCCCGCGGCAGAAGAAATTCATCCGTAGCGTCCGTAACATCGCCGTCATCGTTCTGGTCGATTTTAAGCTGAATGTAGTAGGGGATTGAAAAATCGAGATCTATGGGATGCACTTCTCCTAATTTCACATCGAATAGCCCTTTTGACAAATTTACTCTCAGCGTTTCAGCCCACATTAACGTCCCTGCAGCATCCCTGTCATAGATCAGGAACGCGATGATCCTGTTCGGATCGTCGATCGCCACCCCGTCCGGGTCGGTAAGTTTCCCCTGGTAGTTCATTGTGCGGGGAATCTGCGCAGATAGTGTAATCGGGATCATTAATAGGATAATTAAAGCAAATATCTTAATTCTGGACATCAATATCCTCCTATTTCATCATTTTAATTATAAATTCTGATATTATTACGCAATTTAAATATTATTCAAGTTATGTCAATATTAAAAATCTTCCGTATAAGTAAATGAGCATATCAAACCAGGCTAAATATATGCGAATGGCGATTTCCTGGCAAACTCGATTTTCTTAAATATTTGTTAAGTTTATACCACCCTTTAAGTTGCTCAATTTTTCTCCTTTCAGTTTAGGGTTTTTAGCTTTATATACTGTAAAGAGTAAAGAGCTTTTTTCTAAATTTCTGGTGTATTTTTTTTGAACAAAGAAATTTTTAAAATACCTGATTAGCAAACAAATAAAGATAATCGCAACACCCAAACTGCATTTTCCCTGTTTATGTGCGCTGGAGATTCAGCACTTCAGTTTATAATTAATTCTGAAAATCATTCTATGTGTTTATTTCATGTTTTTTGAAAGCAAGCCTTGCGAGTAGATATGATAACGATGATTCCGCTCCCTGGTTCAAATTTACGGAAAACTCCCCGATGCCGTCATAACAACCCCCGGTGGTCTCGTCATAGACAACCTGGTTCAGGGAATTCATTCCCAGGAACCACTTGAATACTATGGTTGCGTATTTTAGATATGTTTCCTCTTTCGTTATATCATAAGCAGCCAGCAACGTTTGCACCATCGAAGAGGTATCGACCGGCTGCTGGTCGAAGTAAGCACGATGACCGTTTTTAATATACCATCCATGCTGACCTATAGGAGCAAATATATTGTTTTCGAATGTAATGGAGATGAGAAAATCCAATGTCGCTTTTGCAACCTTCAGGTATTTTCCCTTACCGGTTAATCTGTACATACAGAAAAGCGCTTCCGGAAGTTTACTATTCGAGTAAGTAAGGTAGTTTTCGAACCAGTCCCATTCCACTGAATGACAATTATTATAAAGCTCGAGTAAATAATCGGCTAATTTCTTAATTTTAGTCTCACTTATTTTTTTTGCTTTTTGATAATAATACAATCCTATTGTTATATATGCGATTGCCCTGGGAGATTTTATTATCTCCACGGTTCTCAGGACCTTCTCAAAAATAAGCCCGGCTTCTTTTTTTAGTTCCCCCGGGATATTCTCAGAAGAAACCAGGTAGCCGAGAGCCCACATTGCCCTCCCCTGGGCATCATCGGTCCAATGTTCCAAATTCACTTTCCGGTTGTAATCCACATAATTGTATAGTTTACCATCGTATTGCTGAACAAATTTAATAAAATTCAAGTATTTCTTAACAAGCTTTAAAATAGAATCTTCTTTATAGATGTCATAATGGATAGCGCATACTAACAAAGCCCTGGCATTATCATCGAGTGTATATCCTGACAATTTGTCCGGATTGGTATGGATAGCAAACTGCAGGATTCCGAAATCATCCGTAAGGTTTTTAATATGATTAAGTTTGATCCTGGGGAATGATTTCTCAAAGCTTTCAAATTCCCCGGTGATCTTATTGAATAAACTGATATACGATAGTGATACATTTGGCCAGGTCATGTGTCTTGTGAATGAGAATGAATTTCTTTCCATTCTTTCTTTCATACCGGGATTTGATAATACGGTTATAATAGCCTTCGTATAGGATTTTGGATTCCGGAATTCGACCAGGAGCCCTCTTTCGTGCGTGATAATGTCTTTAGCGTGAGTAAATGGGGTGGATATCACAGCCCTGCCACACCCCAGGGCAAGCGATAAAGTGCCGCTTACAATCTGATTGGGGTCGAGTCCCGACGAAATATAAATGTCCGATGCCCTGATATATTGTATTATCTCTTCTATTTTCAGATATTTATTCAGGAATTTGACGTTTTGGGGAATACCAAGTTCTTCAACCTTTTGCTGAAGAAAATTACGGTAATGCTCTCCCTCCTTTCTTCTCACTACAGGATGGGTTTCACCTATGATCAGAAAGACCAGGTTGGGAAATTTTTTAATGACCTCAGGGAGCGCATCGAGAACGTATTCATAACCTTTTCCGGAATTTATCAAGCCAAAAGACGACAGGACGATCTTATCCTTAAAACCCAATGCCATTTTTTTCTTAAAACTGGTGTCAAATGGCACAGCCGGTATTCCATGAGGGATCATAACGATCTTAGTTTTTAGATTGTAATCTTCCCTGAGAATGTCTATTCCCTTGGCAGTCATCACTGAAATACACGATGAATGCTTTGCCAGACTCCGAACGATTTTCTTTAATTCAGGATCGGGGTTTGGAAGTACGGTATGGAATGTTATTACAACGGATTTATTCAATACTTCAAGGAACTTTATCAGAGCCTCGCTGTGCAAGCCCCCATAAATCCCGAATTCGTGCTGGATACTTACCAGTTTTACCGAATTCATTGCGTTGATCTTTTCGGCGACCGCAATATATTCCGGGACTTCGTTTTCACTGATCTCGAAGATAACGTCGTCATCGTAGTTATAAAAATTGGTTTTGAACTGGTTCATTGCAATAATTTTTGATTTTACGGCAGGCGCTAATTTTTCATCCATCGCTGTCGTCAGGTCCTTGGTAAATGTAGCAATCCCGCACTCCCGTGGAGGATATGTGCTCATATATAGTATCAATGAATTTTCCATAGAAATAATTACCTTTTAATGGCTAAAATACGTTTTATTAAAATACAATGAATTTTACTCAATATTGCGGTGATCCCCAAATTATTCAGGCGACCATATCTTTAATTAGAATCCAATTTAATGAATAATTTGTTTAAAGCAACAAAAAAGCCTGAGATATTGTGATATAGCCCCCATTTTCCCGGAGCGTTGTCCTAATTATAGACTCCGATATTGCCCTGATTTCATGATTTCCTGTGTGATTTCCGCCTTGAAATTTTGGATTACAATGGATAAATTTTGGGATTTAATTGGTGGGGGGATTTGGTGTTGTGAGGTTGATTGTTGTTGGTGTGTCCGGTTGTCATGCATGACAACCCTACCGTATGGGATGGGATTATTATATTTTCCGTGATTGCCAATAATTAGGTTTTCTGTGCATGTGAGCAAAAGCCCACAATACAATTAAATCATCATCTTCAATGGTGAACAATATTTTATATGGAAATTTCGGGATGTAAGCTTTATAGATGTTATCTGACTCTTTTAAAAACCAGCCAGGATTCTTTTTTATTTTCTTTAGCTGGATGTTAACTGCTTTATTAAACTTTTTTCCTAAACCTTTAGATTGTTGTTCATACCATCGGATCGCATCGTTATATTCTTTAAGCGCTAATTCATGTATTTTAATCCTCATCAACTAATCCTTCAAAATCCAATAATTTAGCTTTCCCTTCATTAAAAGCATTGATACGGTCTTTCACTTCATTGAGCCAGGCTTGTTTAACTTCTTCATCTTCACGGTCGATGCTGGCAAGAATCAACTCAGCAAATGTCAGTCTTTCTTTTGGGGACATATTTAAAGCTTTCTCAAGCAATGCTTTGTCCATTTTAATATCCTCCTGAAACTAATAATTTTTATCAAATATTGTAAAACGTCATTTTAGTTAAATAATAGCGAATTAGCCAAAAAAATCAAACATTTTTTTGGTTATAGAGGGAGATTGAGGTTTATTCATTGATTGTTGTTGGTGTGTCCGGTTGTCATGCATGACAACCCTACCGTATGAGACGTGTTTTTTTGTTTTTTTCGCTGCACCAACATTATTCTTCGTCTCAGGGGTAGGGTATTGATGAATGTTTTCAAAGAAAACTTCCGAAATCAATTCTTTGGATTGATTATGAATCAATACCGCGGGGGCGGCGGCGTGGGTGTCCTGTAAAATCCGCCCACCGTTGAAATACGGGTGTATTGATTCATCCTTCAAAATTTCAGAATTATAAATCCACAATATCAGATGAATGTGCTCCGGCATAACCACAAACCCATCCAACCTCACATCATGATGGTCGGGTAAAGATTCCCAAACAGAATTAACAATTTTACTGTTCATTTCATCTTCAAAAATGCCGCATCGGCTAATTTTTCGGTCGAAGCAACCGATAAATCAAGTCGATGCACTCCCAAATATATTATTTTTTCTTATTTCCCCACGTCGCTCTCTGAGCTATTTTGAACAGGCTGGTTTCTCAGTTATCATTAGTCATTTGTCATTAGTCATTTGTCATTAATCATTTTTTTCCGCTTTCTTCCCGGAAGGGTTATCAGCATTTATTTATCAGCCTCTCAAACTGCTTATTTTAATGGATTAGTCTTGTTTGCAAATCATACAATCGCAGTCATCTCTCGCAAAGTGTCTTACACCAACCACTTTATTATCTTTGCGGTCGGCTCTATCAAAAATATTATTAAAAAACCCTTCTTCTCCATTTTCAAGATAACGCCGTAATGAATAGCTGCAAACATCAGCAGCTTGAACCATACAAGTAAGCTGGCTATCCACGAATAAAGGTGTCTCAATGATATTTTTAATCCTGGTCCACAAAGTTCCCTTTTTATGAAAAGTCTGCATCAAATTGGTCAATTTCTTTGCAAGGGTTTCATTATTATCATGTATAAGCATACCCATCACAATATCAGATTCTGATTTAGATATTATCTGTAAAAAGTGTTCAAATCTGGATACAACCTGTTCAAATGCTTGTTCATCGACAGTAACATTAGTCCGTGTTGGATCAAAATGAACCTTATCAATACATTCAGCAAATAGTCGGGCAAAACCCCAGCTCTGTATTATTTCCGTAAATTCAGATATTACTGTTCGTCTTTCATTAAGAGTTAAATGCACGTAATCATTGGTTTTTCTAAAGTTCTTTTTAATCCTATGATATGTAGTTTTACCAATTTTCTGTAGTCTATATAATTCCTGTTTTCTGTATGTATCTACTGCAGATTTCCTTTGTTTATAGTTTAACTTTTCGAAATCAGTAATTTTGGTTTGCTCAATATAGGGTCTTAGTAACCATGCTGTATGAATTTCTGTATCGATTAGACTCCATTTTTTCTTCAGATTAAATATCGCATTATCACAGTCCTTCCATCTATCAGCAGGTATTGCTAAACCAGCAAGAATAAAATGTGAGGTGTTCCCTGGAATATCAGAAGTACCTGATTCATCTAAATAGCATAGATACATAATTTACCTCCCCTTCCTTAAAAAAAAGCGACTGGGGGTAAGGTTATTAAACCTTTCGAAAAGACGCTTAGCGACTCTTCCCAGACGCTTAATATTGGTTTATTAATATAAACCGAATCTAATATATGTTGCGAATTCAATATAGTCAACATTTTTTTCATTTTTTATTAAGTTTTTGTTTCCATTCACATAATATTCCAATTATTTCCCCTCTACAATCTTTATTTCTTCCTCACTCAAACCATACAACTCATAAACTAACCCATCAATCTGCTTATCAATAGTATCCCGGAACCGTTCCAGTTGTTTCTTCTCGGTGGGACTCTTAACCTCCGCTATCTGCTTCTGTCTGTAACAAGCGACTGGGCGTAAGATTATAAAACCTTTCGAAAAGACGCATAGCGAATCATCCCTAACGCATCTCAATTTTTTATTAACAAATTCCATAACAAATATGTTGTGTGAATTGAATAAAATCAACCTATTTCTGGATTTTTTAATTTATTTCTCATTCTTCTTTTAATTCCTCTTTAAGGATTTCCGGGTTTTTTGTTATGTATTCTCTGAATAAATTCAACTCATAATTATTCCTGACAATACTGTTATAGAATGAACGCTGCCAGGCAAATGAATATTCTCCAGATTTCCTTATGTCTCTCGTAATCTGCGCCTTGAAATTCTGGATCACAATGGATAAATTCGGGGATTTAATTGGTAAGGAGATTTGGTGTTGATTCATTGATTGTTGTTGGTGTGTCCGGTCGGCATGCATGCCGACCCTACCGTATGGGACGTGGTTTTTTCTTTTTGTCGCTGTACCAACATTATTCTCCGTCTCATGGGTAGGGGATGGATGCATCCATACCGTGTGGGGGGACGGGGTGGTCTGTAAAATCCGCCCTCCGTTGAAATACGGGTGTTTTGATTCCCCCTTCTTAATTCCAGAATTATAAATCCATAATATTAAATGAATGTGTTCCGGCATTATAACAAACCCATCCAATTTAACTTCATGATGTTCAGGTAACGATTCCCAGACAGAATTTACAATTTCCCTGTTCATTTCATTTTCAAAAAATAGTTCACGCTCAAAGGTACAAACCGTTACATAATAAGGACCGGGAGTTCCATAGTCGTATACCGGTTTCCTCAATCGTTTTCTTTCAGGAAGGGTTAAAAGCATTTAATCATTTCCCTCCACAACCCTTATTTCTTCTTCGTTTAACCCATACATCTCATAAACCATACCCATTAACCAATCCTTGGTTTGTCTGCTTATCAATAGCATCCCTGAACCGTTCCAGTTGTTTCTTCTCGGTGGGATTTTTAACCTCCGCTATCTACTGCTGTCTGCAACAACCGACTGGGCGTAAGATTATAAAACCTTTCGAAAATACCCATAGCGAATCATCCCTAACGCATATCAATTTTTTATTTACAAATTCCATAATAAATATGTGGTGTGTGTTGAGAAAAATCAACCTATTTTTGGGGTTTTGATTTATTTTTCATTCTTCTTTTAATTCCTCTTTAAGGATTTCGGGATTTTGAATAATGTATTCTCTAAATAAATTCAGTTCGTAATTATTGCGGACAATTCGGTCGTAAAATGATCGTTGCCAGGCGAATTCCCAATACCCTCCGGTGTGAATTCTTTTCGATACCGCTGATTTAAATGATCCTACAATTGCACCAAGGGTTTTGGATTTGTGCAGGTAATTGTGGATGGCGGGGATTGCGGTTGACGGGTCAAGGCGCGCCATGACCCTACGTTGTGAGACGGTGGTTTTCGATTTATCATATATTTGAATATTCTCCGTTTCGGGGGTAGGGGATTCACGTGTGTATCCCGCCGGGGGGGCGGAGGGGGTCTGTAAAATCCGCCCACCGTTGAAATACGGGTGCTTTGATTCATCGTTATCAATTTCGGCATTATATACCCAAACAATAAAATGCAAATGCTCTGGCATAACCATAAACCCATCCAATTTTACATCATGATGTTCAGGCAACGATTCCCAAACAGAATTAACAATTCCCCTGTTCATCTCATTCTCAAAAAATGGTTCACGCTCAAAGGTGCAAATTGTAACATAATAAGGTCCGGGCAAAGCATAATTGTAACCCGGTTTCCTCAATCGCTTTCTTTCCGGAAGGGTTATCAGCATTTATTCCCTCCCCTCCACAGTCTTAATAATTTTTTATTTACAAATTCCATAATAAATATCTGCCACGAATTGAAAATAATCAACCTATTTTTGGATTTTTTAATTTATTTTTCATTCTTCTTTTAATTCCTCTTTAAGGATTTCGGGGTTGTGGACAATGTAATCACGGAATAATTGCAGCTCGTAATTATTGCGGACAATACGATCGTAAAATGATGTCTGCCATTTAAACGCCCATTTACCAGAGGCATGTATTCGTTTCGATACCGCTGATTTAAATGATCCTATAATCGATCCCAATGTTCCGGATTTTGTTTTGATATTTTTGTTGGTGGAAATTTCCAGGGAGCTCTCATTATTTTAGATTGCTTTTCTATAAATATTCCGTCCCTAACGGGACTACACACCACTATATTTTGACCGCAGGATTCGCATTTTGGCAACTTAGAACCTGCTATTTTTCTCACCCTTGTCTTATCCATAAACTAATTCAAATTTATAAGTCATAAACCAAATCCGAAATCTAAAACTCCTTCATCCTCCTGGCAATATTCTGTTGTACTATTTCCACAAGTGATTATATTTTAAGCTCGTCGAAGACAAAATTACGAAACCAAAGAACCCCTCCCCTGAAATTTAACTCTCTAATCGTATTTCTCCTCTCCTGTCATCTCGATACTCTTCATCTCTTTTGTCGTAAGCTCAATAATGAATTTAGACATCTTATGAAAATGGATGAACATGGCAGCCAGATTAACGGTAGGTTCAATTGCCTTCAGATTTTTTACAATAACAGTCAGGAGCGTTTTCCAATAGAGCCAGCCGGTTGTTTTGGAAAACCCTGCTTTGGCACAAAGTTTTAAAAATGCCTTTGTTAATTTTAACATTTTTCTGGCAGTCGGTTTATATTTATAATCCGGTTTCAACTGAATACCGGTATAGGTGGCTCTCTGATAATAGTGCTTCGGGTCATAGATGTATTTGATAACGCGGATATAGTCCTTCAAAACATCGATCCTGGGCCTGGTAGTGGCGAAGTTCAAGCCGCTGGTCATCTGGTCTATTTCGGTATTGGTCTCCCTGAGTGTCGAACTATCCTCAAACAACCTCCCTTCTCTTTTCAAGCGTCTTGTCAGTTGTGTGTTTGGTAATGCATACAGCGTTCCCAGCATTGCCATGCATATCCCAGAATCCTGAATACATTTTATCATGTTTTCAGCCGTTTGATCCGTTTCATTATCAAAGCCAATAATGAAACCCCCGTTGACGATCATGCCATAAGAATAAATTTTGTTTACCGCTTTTTCAACGGGTATGTTTAGATTGGCGGTTTTGTTTGCCAGTTTTAATATCTCATCTTCCGGCGTCTCGATACCGATGAACACGAATCTAAAATCCACATCCTTCATCATTTGCAGAAGACCCTCATCATCAGCCAGGTTTATTGAGGATTCTGTCGAAAAATAAAAAGGATAATTGTTTACATCCGACCACTCTTTGATTGCAGGTAAAACTTTTTTTACATTTTTTTGGTTTCCGATAAAATTGTCGTCAACGAAATCGATATGACCCCTATAACCAAGATCATAAAGAGTTTGAAGTTCATTAATTATTTGCTCCGGGGTTTTCGTCCGGGATTTCCTGCCATAGAGTTCGATAATATCACAAAATTCACAATTAAAGGGACAGCCGCGGGAATACTGTATCCCCACCTGGATATAATCTTGGAATCGTATTAAGTCGAACCTTGGTATCGCCGCCCGGGTCATGTCCGCTTTTTCATCTGATTGATATTCACCACTCTTGCTGCCTTTTCCCAAATCCTGGATGAACATGGGAATGGTAACCTCACCCTCACCCAGTACCAGGAAATCTGCCGATCGATACAATTGTGGTTGGGATGTTGGATCCGGACCTCCAACAACAACTGGACAGCCATATCGATGCGCTTTATCGATGATAGAAAACATACCTTGTTGCTGCGGCAGCATGCCTCCGGTACAAACAATATCCGCCCACTCGAAGTGTTCATCCAGCAGAGGTTCAACGTTTGCATCTATCAATTTAAACTCCCACTGCTGAGGCAACAACGCGGCAACTGTCATTAGACCTAATGGCGCAGCGGGATATTTTGCGCCTACTATCTCACATATATCAACGTAATTCCAAAAACTAAATGCTGAAAATTCGGACTGCACTATAAGACACCTGGTGCCTTTTTCCAATAAATTTTTCATAGGTTAATTATCTTTTAAGTGTGTTTTTCTACGCACTTCTTACTATCTTCTAAATTATTGATAATTAAATAGGTAAGATAATTATTATCCTGGGAATGTCAAGGAAAAAAACAGGATAAATAATT
>JAFGQG010000021.1 GCA_016935765.1 bacterium | reverse complement strand
TCTATAATCTGGAATAATATAGCATTACTTGGAAATGAAATATATAGAAGGAGTCCAACACCATATTATCATGCTATCTTGAATATTTCGAACACTTTAGTAAGTAGAGAGAGTCTTGATTGTATTTCAGGTGATACATTAAGTTCGTTTAATTGGCATGATGGGAATATTTATAGTGATCCAATTTTAGACAGCAGTTTTTTTCATTTAACTGAAAGATCACCATGTGTAGATGCAGGAGCTGAATCAATCTATCTGGCAACCTGGGATACTGTTTTTTTCGCACCAGCAGAAGATATCGAAGGTGATCCCCGCCCACAGGGCGATGGCTGGGACATCGGCGCGGATGAATCACCCTACTCTTTCATCCCCGAAAATGAACCAAACCTCCCGGAAAAACTAGCAATTAATACATATCCGAATCCATTTAACGGGACAATTTCGATAGAAATTGGATATGTAAAGACGTTGCATGCAACGTCTCAACAGAGGGTGGTCCGTGGCTCTGCGTCAACCAGCCTTGGTGGTTACTCTGCGAATCCTTTGCGTGGGGATGGTCTTGATGGGAGTGGCTTTGCGGTTAATATATTCGATATAAATGGGAGGTTGGTATTCAATGACAGGCAAGATGCCTGTCCATACATGGATGACGGGAAGGGTGATCACTGTACCCTGTCGCCTGCATCCTGTTCCCTATCTTTTTCCTGGACACCTGAAGCTTTAATTCCCAGCGGGATATATTTTATTCGCGTGAATGTTGGTACCCAAAATATTTGTAAGAAGATAGTACCTCTAAAATAATCTTCGACATAACCAGGTTTTAATACCTCTTTCTCCTTAGATTCAGAATCCATAATTACCGTTTTTTTTGTTGATTCCTATCTGTAATTTGGTATTTTGGTTTTTAATCCTTCATCCCAAACAGGGATTCAGGACAGCGTTTGAAACTTGGAATTTGAACTTAAATAGGAGGCAATAAACTGTGTCATCGAAAGAAAAGAAAATCCTGGAGGAAATACTCGAACCGACAGGAATAAAATTCAACGGGGATAAACCTTACGATATCCAGGTTCATAATGATAAATTCTATAAAAGGGTGCTGGTGGATGGTTCTCTCGGTTTTGGTGAATCATACATGGACGGTTGGTGGGATTGCAAAGCGCTCGACCAGCTCATCGACAGGATCTTCCGCGCTGAGATAGATGAAAAAGTTAAGGGAAACTGGAAAATAATATGGCATGTACTGAGATCGAAACTCTTTAACTTACAAAAACCCAGCAGGTCCTACAAAGTGGGGGAGGAGCACTACGACCTTGGTAATGACCTTTACACGGCAATGCTGGATAAGCGGCTGAACTACACCTGCGGCTACTGGAGTGACGCGGATAACCTGGATGATGCCCAGGAGGCGAAACTGGACCTGGTGTGCCGGAAGATAGAACTGCAGCCCGGGATGACCGTCCTGGATATCGGCTGCGGTTTCGGCTGCTTCGCGGGGTACGCCGCGGAGAAATATGGAGCAAAAGTTACCGGTGTAACCGTCTCGAAGAAACAGGCTGAACTGGGTATGGAACGCTTTAAACACCTCCCGGTGGAACTCAAGCTGGAGGACTATCGCAAACTTACCGGGAAGTACGACAGGGTTATCTCAATCGGTATCATGGAGCATATCGGTTTCAAGAATTACCGCACCTACATGGAAGTGGTGGACCGCACACTGAAGGAGGATGGCATTGCATTCATTCATACCATCGGCGGCAATGAAAGCGTTACCACCTCGAATCCCTGGCTGATGAAGTACATCTTCCCCAATTCGATGCTGCCGTCGATAGCGCAGATCAGCAAAGCGATGGAGGGTTTGTTCGTTATCGAGGATCTCCACAATATCGGTCCGGATTACGAGAAGACACTCCTTGCCTGGTACGACAACTTCGAGAAAGCCTGGCCCGACCTGGAAGAAAAATACGGGGAACGATTCTACCGCATGTGGAAGTTCTACCTCCTGAGTTGCGCCGGGACGTTCCGCTCGAGAAGCAATCAACTCTGGCAGATAGTGATGACTAAGCCGGGGAGAACACAGCCCGATTGCAGGCTGATATGATTAGTAGGAAATAATGATGGTTAGGATAAAAACGATTAGAGATTGACGAATGCAGATCGTTGATTTGCGAAGTATATTATGAAAACTATTAGTGATTTACAGCTGTTTTCTTTTGACCTTTGACTTTTGACTTTCGTTTTTTAACTTCTTATTATGATTGATACTGAAATAGCTATAATCGGCGCTGGTCCAGCGGGTTCGACTTGCGCGTGGAAACTAAAGCAAGCGGGTAAGGAAGTAATTATCCTTGACAAAAGTGAATTTCCACGACAAAAATTATGCGCGGGTTGGATAACCCCTAAGGTCATAAAAAACCTGCAAATCGACCTGAAAACATATCCTCACGATCTGACATCTTTTACAAGGTTCATTTTTCATGTATATGGATTAAGAATCCATGTGAAAGTTCATCAATACTCCATCAGAAGGTACGAGTTCGATCACTGGCTGCTTGAACGCGCGGGTGTGCAATTCTATCCTCACAAAGTCCAAAACATCAGGAAGGAGGGAGATACATACATTATCGATGACGCCTTTCGGTGCAAATACCTGGTGGGCGCTGGGGGAACTCATTGCCCTGTTTATAAAACCTTCTTCAGTAACTTCAATCCCAGGGCTAAGAATTCAAAGATCGTTTCGCTGGAAGAAGAATTCCCCTATGATTCTCCCGAAAAAGACTGCCATCTCTGGTTCTTTGAGAATAAATTGCCGGGATACGCCTGGTTCGTTCCCAAGGGGAATGGTTATCTGAATGTTGGAATCGGTGGGAAATTCGAAGGTCTCAAGTCGAGGGGAGAATCCATCCGGGATCACTGGGTAAGTTTCATTAGGAAATTAGCAGAACTCGGGATGGTGAAGGATCACAAATTTGATCCCCGGGGTTGTGCGTACTATCTCCGGCAGGATGTTAAGCGGTTCAGGCTGGACAATGCATTTATCATTGGCGATTCAGCCGGGCTTGCCACCAGGGATATGGGGGAGGGTATCGGACCAGCGGTGGAGAGCGGGATTTTAGCGGCGGCTGCGATCATTAATGGTTCGGAATATTCTACCAAATCGATAAATAAGTACAGCGTTTTTGATATATTAAAATCAGGATTTTGAACAGGAAGTAAAACAATATTCTTTGACATTTCCCAAATAAAACTTGTAT
>JAFGQG010000020.1 GCA_016935765.1 bacterium | reverse complement strand
TTATTTCAACATCTACAATTTCTGCATCTTCAAGTGATAACTGTTCGCTTAAGTCTAGTGATTTATCAAACAAATCATTTCAATTAGATTTAAAGTATCTCACGGGGTGCAGGGGGTAAGTGCCCCGAGCTTCGCGGGGCGAAATGGGGAGGGGGACAACGCATGAAAACAAACCGTAGGTTATTGAACAAGTAACTTTATTTTGAAATAAAAAAAAGTATATACAAGGTTTTTAAACCTTATCTCTAACCAAATCAGAACTTAAGAACGATGATACTCTCTACCATTCCCCTGTCCGCAAATACTCATCCATTGATTTAGCCGCTTTCCTTCCTGCTCCCATCGCGAGAATAACGGTAGCCGCGCCGGTCACGATATCTCCACCAGCCCAGACGCCTTTCTTCGAAGTCTTGCCGGTCTCTTCATCAGCCATAATGTTCCCCCATTTCTGCGTCTCCAAACCGGGGGTAGTCTGTCCGATCAACGGGTTCGGGCTGTTCCCAATAGCTACCACCGCAACATCGATGGGCATTCTGAAATTCGAACCCTCGATTGGCACCGGTCTCCGCCTTCCAGAAGCATCCGGCTCGCCAAGTTCCATTTTGATACTCTCAACCTCCCTCACCCAGCCGCTATCATCACCATGATACGCCACGGGATTCGTCAGAAAGTGGAAGATCACTCCCTCTTCCTCAGCATTTTCTATCTCCTCATCACGAGCCGGCATCTCTTTCCTTGAGCGGCGGTAAATTATTATAGATTCCTCAGCTCCAAGGCGCAGGGCTGTCCTTGCAGAATCCATCGCAACGTTTCCACCACCAATAGTCACTACCCTATTTCCTCTTACTATTGGAGTATCGTATTCCGGAAAACGGTAAGCTTTCATTAGATTCGCCCTGGTTAGATATTCGTTCGCTGAATAAACACCATTTAGATTCTCTCCGGGAATCTCCATGAACCATGGCAATCCAGCGCCTGTACCTATGAACACTGCATCTACATCCTCAAGCAACTCATCGACTGTTTTCAGTTTCCCGATGACAGCATTCAATTTCAGATCCACACCAAGTTTCTGCACATAATCCACTTCCCTTTTTACTATTGCTTTGGGAAGCCTGAATTCCGGTATGCCGTATATCAGTACTCCACCGGGTTCATGGAGAGCTTCGTACATTGTAACTTCGTGCCCGAGCTGCACGAGATCGCTAGCTACAGTTATTCCAGCAGGTCCGGAACCTACAACCGCGACCTTCTTGCCCGTCGGGGAATGCTTAGCCGGTATCTTCACTTCACCCTGTTTCGCCTCCCAATCCGCGATAAACCTTTCCAGTCGCCCAATCGCTATCGGAGCGCCCTGCTTCGCAAGCAGGCAAACCTTCTCACATTGCTCCTCCTGGGGACAAACTCTACCGCAAATAGCAGGTAAAACGTTCTTCTCCTTCATCTTCCGAATTGCGCCCTCCAAATCCCCCTCTGCTATCAACCCAATAAAACCGGGAATATCGATTTCAACCGGGCAGCCATCAATGCAAAACGGCTTCTTGCATTGAATACAGCGATTGGCTTCCTTTATTGCCATCTCCTCAGTATAGCCCAACGCTACTTCGTTACAGTTTTTTACCCTCTCTTCAGGGGGCTGTTTTACCATCGGTGTCCTATCTAAGTCTATCTTTGCCATAACTAATTCTTCCTTTGATAATGCTTTAATGCTTCTTCTTCCTGTGGGACATACATCTTCAAACGCTTCATAAGCATATCGAAATCAACCTGATGCCCATCGAACTCAGGTCCGTCCACACAAGTGAATTTCGTCTCTCCCCCCACTTCTACCCTGCAAGCGCCACACATACCGGTGCCATCCACCATGATAGAATTCAACGACACAATAGTATCGATATTTTCTCTCTTGGTAATATCCACAACCGCCTTCATCATGATAGTAGGACCAATTGAAATCACCCTGTTTATATTAATTCCTCTGTTGATCAGGTCTTCGAGTGCGTCACAAACAAATCCCTTCCTGCCATAAGAGCCATCATCCGTTGTAATATGCAGTTCATCGGAATATTCACCTAATTCGTTTTCAAGAATGAGGAGCTCTTTCGACCTGGCTCCCAGTATCGTAATTACCTTATTACCCTCTTTTTTCAGCGCTTTAACGATAGGATAAATTGGCGCAGCGCCTACACCACCAGCCACGCATACTACCGTGCCATAGTTTTCAATTTCTGATGGTTTGCCCAGAGGCCCAACTAAATCCCTGAAAAAGTCACCGACATTCAACTTCCCAAAATCAAAAGTGGATTTACCTACCTCCTGGAAAATTATGGTCAGTGTCCCATTCTCAATGTTTGTGTCAGCAACAGTTAACGGTATTCTCTCCCCTTTCTCATCCTTTATTACGATTACAAAGTTTCCCGGCAGGGTCTTTGCAGCAACTTCCGGAGCTTTGATGACCATCAGTTTAATTTGGGGAGCTAATTCTTTTTTCTCGATAATCTCATACATTTGCTATCTTCTCCATCGCTTCTTCATTGCGTAAAAATATTACTTATTTTGTGTTTTAAAAACATGTTTCATTGTTATTGATTATAATTCTACTTATTATTATTTTCAAATAATAAAAACTTTTAAATAAAATTTTTACAAAAAATGTCAAGTAATTTTAATAGAATTATACTCGACATATACTGAAGAATTTCTGAAAATAATCAAATTTTGTTAATTTTCCTACTAATTTTTTTATTTTTTTCTTGCATTTTCTATGAAAACAAATTTAGATTGACAATTGTATTAAAATATAACCAATATATAGAAATGGATTCTACAGAAGACAAAAAGAAATATTACGTTCAGTTAGAAGGGCAGTCTAATTATACTAAGTATTCTATCAATGAATTAAAGGATCTTGCTTCATCTCGAACTCTGACTTTGAATTCACTCATTTACCATCCAGTTCATAAAACCTGGGTTAAGATTGGACAAACCTCCCTGAAGTATTTGTTCGAAGAGAAATCAGAAAAGCCAACTAAACCCACTCAGGATATCGAACCCCCATCGGAATACCTTCCTCATTTGGATAGTTACTACGTCCAGACTCTGGGAGATAATTTTGAGAAAAAATCACCTGATGAACTTGTCAAACTTATTGAAAAAGGTGAATTCAAACCGAATACACTGGTTTATAATCCTGAAACTAAAAAGTGGTTGAAAGCTGGAGACACTCACCTTAAAGTCCTTTTCAACGCCGTGAAACTTCCGGAGAAAACAGAGAATAAACCGGTTGAAAAGGAAGAGACTTATCCAAAAGAACAAGTTACTTCTGAAGCACAGGTTACTTCGAAAGACGAGACTACTTCAGAAGAATCAGAATGGATTAATAGAGAAAAACCATCGATTACTGCTACAGCTTCTTCTCAAAATTTTCCTAAGGTGACTAAATCAGCGATAGGAGCTAAGCTGACAGATGCAACCAATTTAGACCCCAAAACAGAAGAAAAGTTTTCTGAACTTGCTGACCAGCTTGCACTTGACCCATATAGCGTTGAGCTTGCCCTCGAATTTTCGGAAATATGCATGAAGGTTGATGATAGATATAGAGCGCTTAATTCTTTGAGAACCGCTCTCGAAGGAAACCCGTTCCATCCCGCTTTAGCAATGAAGCTAAAGGAAATAGCCAACGAGGAGGAATTAAAGGAATCAAGGTATGTCGAGAAGGAAGAACCATACTTTAATAACTTCGTGAACCTTGTGATAAAATATCCATTTCTGGAAGGGGGAATTGCAACATTCATTTTCCCATTAGCTATGGGAATCCTGAAACTTCTGACCAGATTATCGGTATTCAGCATTGTTGGTCTTATCATTTACGTCATGCTGTACCTGGGCTGGGGACTTCCTTTTCTTTACAGGGTTCTAACTGAGTCCGTGGATGGAAAGGACCACCCTCCCGAATGGGATTTCTCCTACTGGACAGAGGGTTTGATCCCTACCCTTAAAATAATTATTGGCTTGCTCTTCTACGGTTCCCCCTTCGTTCTGCTCGGAATCATTGCGCTTTTCACTAAAACTTATTTCCTGGGGATATTCATCCTATTTGCAGCCGTTCCCTGGCTTTTATTCATCGAACCGATAGTTATAATATTTTCGCTGTATGAAGTAAATTTCGTCAACGTACTAAATCCGAAACTTATGATCAATACAATTATAAGGATAATCGGGCAGTACATGCTGCATATTGTATTCATTATTATAATAGCCATTCCTATAATCTTCGTTAGAACCGCTTTTGGGATGACTGGAAATATAATCCTTAATTTCTTCGGGCAAATACTATATTTCTACTTTCTGATGCTCTCCCTGAGGGTAATGGGATTGATGTACAGGCAAAACCGGTGGAAATTATTAGATATAATTCGCGATTAATCCACATCTATTATATAATTCACTATCTACTGATTAATTTCCTTTAAACGTGGTGTGAGGAAACCACCAAAGGTTTAGAATAAGGTAACTCGAAACTGAAAACATTATACGGTTGCAACTAAAAAACGCTATAATAACCCAATCGCTTCCCCTAATCCTTCCGAAGATTCCTTTCAATAATATCATAAAGCCTCTCGCATTCCAAAGGCTTCTCCTTCAAGAAAATCCCTTTCAAACCCCTTTTTACAGCTTTTACAATCGCGTGATTTGGATCATAACCGAACGCAGTAATTAGAACAACACAGGTTTCAGCATTTTTGTCCTTTGCAGCATCAAAAACATCATAACCGCTCTTATGAGGCATCTTTATATCAGACACGACTATTTCATATTCATTCATATTGATCTTTTTGATCGCCTCTCTTCCATCCTTAGCTGTATCAACACAAAAACCTTTTTTAAATAAATACTTCGCGATCCCATCCCTCACTATTGAATCATCATCAGCCACTAAAACCTGCTTCCCTGAACACTCAATTTTTGATCTTGCTGGCGTATCAAAAGCCCTTTCAACAGATACCTCCGGTATGCTTATCATTGGCAGATCACCAATATAGTTCACCTCCTCCAGCTTATTAGTCGGTTCCTTCAACTGGTTGGTGATCTCCTTTATCTTTAAAACAGAAGACCGAAGTTCATTTAAGCTATTATTTATTTCACTGGATATTGTATCGTCTCCCTCACGCAATTCACAAGTGGAAAACAAATCTTCCAGAGTTTTTTCCAATATTAAGATTTCCTGCAAGTAATTGTTTACCCTATGAGCTAAACCGATAACCACCTTCTGGACGACAATCTTTCGCTCCATTTCGATAACTTTTTCCTGCAGACCTTTCAGTTCCCTCAAATCTTTGCTTATCCATTCCGCGCCTATCACATTCTCATCTTCATCATATAACAGGGTAGCAGTCAGACTAACTGGAATCTCTTCACCTTTAACTGTATTCAATTTGGTTTCATAGCCCCTTATATTACCATCCTGGTTCAGATTATCCAAAATTACCCTGGCATCATTTTCATTTGAAAAAAATCCAATTATTGATTTATTTTTCACATCTTCGTATTTATATCCTAAAATATCCTCCGCGCCTTTATTGAAAACTACAACTCTGTCATTATAGTCAGAAGAAAATATGATGTCTCCTGAGGTCTGAACAAGCTTTTTAAAATAGTTTTCCGCCTGAGCAAGATTATTGTATAGTTCGTTCCTTTCAATTATTGAAGCCGCTTCCTTTGCGAATAACTCAAGAATCTGGAGGCTGTTCTCGGTCGGTCTTAAACCATCGTGAGGATCATCAACGGAAAGCACTCCCAAGATCTTCCCATTCTTATTCTTAAGCGGTGTAAACAGCAGATCTTGAGGATCCCAACCCTGAAACTGATCCGCTTTACGTTTGCTTGGCAAACCCTGAATCTCATCTGATAGGTCGCTATCGTGCGGTATATAGTAAGACCTGCTTATTTTATATTTTGAAGAAAAAATGCGTTTCCACATCGCTTTGTTAATTTTCTTAGAACTTTTATGCTGCTCAATTTCCTTCGAAGTCAAACCAGTGTAACCAAAATTTATCCTATTCCAATCTTCGTCAAATAATGAAATAATCGCTCTCCTGTATAGCCGCGCCTGTGAAATACCACTCGCTATCGTATTGAGTTCATCCTCAAGGGATAAAACCTCTTGAAGCCTCGTTGATACCGCAAATAACGTGACAAGCTTCTGAGTTTTTGATAGTAGAGTCTTCTTTTCCTCTGCAGCTTCGTTCCGGATTCTCTCCAGTTCGGCCCTTAATTCTTCAATTCTCTTGTTTGCTTTATCTTGTCCCATGTCCTGCTTTTTTTAGTTTTTATATAAATAACTTAATCATTTTATATTATAATATCCTTGTACGCAAGGATTTTTTAAGAGAGCATAATATCCTAATCCATCAATTGTAAAACTCCCACTGACCAAGGTCTGTACCAATTAGTACTATTAAACTTGACTTAGCTTATTCATATGGTATTTTTGAAGATTTTGGAGGCTTTATGATAATTTCGGAAAACGTCTGCTATAAGTATGATGATTCACAGAATTATATTCTTAAGAATATCAGCTTGAGAATAAACCCTACTGAGAGAATCGCTCTTGTTGGCAATAACGGATCAGGTAAAACTACTTTGGGGCTGATTTTGGCGGGGATATTTATTCCATCTGGAGGCAAGGTATTAGTGAACTCTTTAGAAACTGACCAGGAAACGAACAGGTTTGATATAAGGAAAATGGTCGGTTTCGTATTTCAAAATCCCGAAAATCAAATAATTACTACATCGATTGAAAATGAGTTAGCTTTCGGTCCTGAAAACCTTGCTTTCTCATCTAATGAAATAAATGAGAAAGTTGAATGGGCACTGAACTTCTTTAACTTTATGAACCGTAGAAATGTAATGCCTGTACAACTCTCGGGTGGTGAAAAAGAACTCCTGGCGTTAGCTTCAATTCTAACGATGGATACGAAATTCATAATCCTTGATGAACCCACTTCTTATCTTGATTGGAGCGGAAAATCGAAACTGATGGGCTTTATCGAGGAACTTCACAAACGCAATAACGTTGGGATTATAAATATAACGCAGAAGAAAGATGAAATCCTGGATTCGGATAGGGTCATACAACTTAAAGATGGGGAAATCATATATGACGGCGTTCCTGAAGGTATTATCGACACTCCCGACTTAAAGTACCTATCAGACAAAGCAACATATACTACTCATAATCTTGAGGTCGAGCAAAATGAAGATATTGCTGTTAGAGCCAGGAACCTGCGTTTTAACTACGATGGAGAATTCAGTCTGAACATTGATGATTTAGTTTTCCGAAAAGGAGAGCCGGTTGGCATAGTCGGATCTACAGGGTCAGGAAAAACAACGTTACTCCAGCTTCTGGGGCAATTGGTTGAACCCATTGACGGAAATATCGAGATAAAAGAAAGGAATTCTGTACTTTTTCAATTTCCTGAAAAACAATTGTTCACGAGGACCGTGATCGACGATGTTACATTTGGTCCTAAAAACCTGGATATCGAAAATTACCTTGAACCGGCTAAAGAAATTCTCAATACACTAGGTATCCCTGAACAATACTTCGAAAGATCACCTTTTACTCTTAGCCTGGGTGAACAGAGAAAAGTAGGTATAGCAAGCATACTCGCCACAAAACCCGAGATCCTGTTTCTCGATGAACCCACCATAAGCTTGGATTACAGGTCCATTTCCACACTGGTGAATGTGTGCAAAAAGCTGATAGAAGAAAGGAAAACCATTATCGCCGCATCACATGACCTTGAGTTTCTAAATAGTTTTGCTAAAAGAATTATTGTTATACAGAATGGAAAGATCGTATTCGACGGCAAAAAAAGCCTGCTTTTTTCAAGTGAGGGCTTAATGCGCAAATTCAACCTTTATAATAAGGTAGTGACCGAGGTATATATATAACTGATTATTTAGTTTTTTCTTGACAATTGATTTATTAAAATTATGTTATTGCACAATAAGATGATGGGGCCTTAGCTCAATTGGGAGAGCTCTACGCTGGCAGCGTAGAGGTTAGGGGTTCAAGTCCCCTAGGCTCCACTTATTTTAAATTGAAAATTTTTAAAGGGGAATTATTTGTAGATTGCTACAAGTTTGTAAAATAAACCTGTAATGAATGGAACAAGGTAAATGTCATGTGTAATTCCCCTAATTTGAAAGTATACTTATCCCATATAATATTGCTTTTGAAAATTAGTTTCATACTGCAAGTCGCCATACTTGCATTATTATCCACCACTTATGCGGCAACAAGCATAATCAGCTCAACACCTCAGAATATCACTGTAGAGGTTACCCCCCCTCCATTCACTCAAAAACAACTTACCTACAATCAGGTCCAATACGACGATATTGATATACCAGGTTACTATTTAACATCCGAAGTCGCAAAACCCAGCCTTCCATTTCATACTGTAACTTTCGGAGTGCCTCTCGAAGCATCTGTGATCGTTCATTTAGATTCCGTTACTTTTAAAGAGATTGAAAACATCAATATTATTCCCGCAGAAACCCTCGTTTACGATGAAACCAACGAGATAACTCCCTATAAATCAGTTCTTATTGAAGACCCATCGGTATATAAGGTAAACGGGCTATATCCGGTATCCTGGTATAAATACAATGGTGAAGGCTTTATCCGATCACAACGAGTTGGTCAATTAATTATTTTTCCAACAAGGTTTAATCCGGTTACCAGGAAAATGCTTTCCATGGACTACTTAAAGGTAACTATAGAATTTGTTGGTTCAAAAGAAGGTTCTTTTGTTGACGAGAAGAATCTGGAAAAAGTCTATAAAAACCTCCTGGTAAATTATGAAGTGGCGAAAAACTACAGAAAAAAGCGAGCCAAGCAGGAAGAAGACCAGAATATTTTCAGCCATTCAAGCGCGTGGTACAAGATTTCGCTGGAGGATGACGGCATATACAAGATTGACTATAATTATCTGACCAGTCACGGTATATCGCCGGGATCAATCGACTACTCCAGCCTTCGCCTTTTCAATCTTGGGGGCAAGGAGTTGCCGTCTGATTTCACCGAGCACGAGTTTCCCGAGTTTGAAGAGGTGCCTCTCTACACGGTTGGTGAAGGCGATAACAGCTTCGACGAGAGCGACTATTTCATGTTCTGGGGTAACTCCCTGAATGGATGGGAAATAGAAGATGATGGCGACTTCCGATATTTCAAGCACTTCCTCGCGGAAAACAACGTTTACTGGCTGACCTTCAACGGCAGTTTTCCGGAAGCGGCTAAAAGGATTCCCTCAATAACGGCGGAATGGGATTATGACACCATAATTACTACCGGCTGGACAATGAAGCACTGGGAATACGACTACGTCTGGATAACAAAAATGCAATGGTTATGGGGTGAATTTCAGACAAAGACTTTCTGGCTCAGCGATGATAAGATCGTACGGAACACCGAAGCTTATTTCAGTTCCAGCCCTACCTCCAGCAGCGTTTATGTTAACGATGAAACAGCGACATTCAGTGGTACAGCAGACGCCTTCGTTTCAAATGAACTGGTCGCTGGCAGCAATGAGATCGAATATAGATTCAATAATACTGCTTCAACTGATTATTTTGAGGTCGAGTATGAATTCTATTTGAATGCTCAAGACAGCGTAATCGATTTTGCTTATAGAGATAGCATTCGAAATGTCATATATGAAATAAGTAATATTCCTGATGATATGTTTTTATTCGACGTAACTGATCGTTTTAATGTGAGAAAATTCGACAATATCACCGAGGGAGGTGTAGGCAGTGTAATAAGTTACATTTTCACTGATACTTGCGGTCCGCAGCGTATCTATGGGCTTACACCTTCCAAGGTAAAATCACCTGTTTCGTTCGAAGAAGCAGAACTTGCAGGTTTAAGGGACACTACAAATCGAGGCGAATACGTCATCATATATCCACAGATGTTCGAATATGGCGATTACTGCGACCCTTCACAACTGATTGAATTCAGGGAAACTTACGATAGTCTCTCCGTGATAAGCGTTACCCTTGATAAAGTATATGATGAATTCGGAGGTGGTTTGAAGGACCTGACAGCTATTCGGGATTTCCTGAGATACGCTTATGATTTCTGGAATGAGCCACCTATGTATGCCGTATTTGTCGGTGACGGGAATTACGATTACAACAACATCCTGAATAGTCCAGAAGTTTATTTCCCACCATGCGGAAAGGCGAACAATTTCACTGATGATTGGTATGGCAACATCGTTGCTGGTTCGAGTTCATATCCTGACATAGGGATTGGCAGGTTGCCGGCGAATTCCCAGTTCGATCTCAGGGTAATGATGGATAAGATTATCCAGTACCAGCAAAATCCGATATTCGGGGACTGGCGTAATAAGTACCTTCTATGCGCGGATGACGAGTATAAGGGGTTGGCGATGGACGACCTTAGCCTTGCTGAAGCCCATACCAGGGATACGGACGAGTTGTGGAACAGGGTCCCGAGGTACGGCGAGATCCTCCCCCTATATTTAATCGAATACCCCAGGATCAGCTCGGGATTAAAACCAGCAGCACGCGAAGATTTCATCGATTATATTAATGAGGGCGTGATGGTCGCCAACTGGATGGGACATGGTAATTACCATCTGCTATCCCACGAGGCTATGTTCGATGGCAACTCCGACATCCAAATGCTTTACAACGATTATATCGCTCCCTTATTCCTGGCTGCATCATGTGAGGTTGGAAAATATTACTACCCTTTGAGACAGTGTATCTGCGAAGAATTGTTCAGGAGGAATGGCGGTGGGAGCATCGCATCGCTTGGCGCTACTGCCAGAACGGGAGCCCCCGATAATGAAAGTTTCAACAGGGGTGTTTACTACGAACTCTTCATCCAGGATGAAACAGAACCGCTAGGCTGGGCTGTCGCTAACGGTAAAGCAAACAGCCTCTCAGGTTCAAGCTATATTTTGTTCGGGGATCCAGCCCTCGTTCTGGGCTTGCCAAGGTGGGACGCGAGAATTACCTCCATGAATCCCAGCTATATTAACGCTGGGGGTTTCTGCCAAATCCATGGTAGAATTTACAAGAACGATGAACATTATAATACATTCCAGGGTACTGCCCTGATCAAAGTGTTCGATTCCATTTACGATAAAACATACGTCTCCCCGGATGTTATCGTTCATGGAGAAAACGAATATGAGATAATTATCAATTATCGGAAACCTGGTAACATGATATTCAATGGCGAAGTCGAAGTCGAAGACGGCGCATTTGAATGCAGCTTCAATGTTCCTGTGGACGTTTCACTTGGTGATTCATTAGGTAAGATAATTGTATATGCCTACAATGACTACGAAGATGCCGTTGGTGGAAGAGACTCGCTCATTATCAGTGAAAGCACCACAAGTATCTGCGAAGGTGACTCGATGGGTCCGGAGATCCAGGTTTTCCTCGAAAGCGAAACTTTTCAATCCGGTGACTACGTCAATCCTGACCCCCTACTCATCATCAAGATTGAGGACCAAACAGGAATCAACATCACAGGAGCGCTTGGTCATTGCATTACAATGATACTTGACAGGGATAATTTCAATACAGTAAACCTGTCCCCTGAGTTTAAATACACCTTGAACAGTTATACGAGCGGAACCATCTCATATCGACTGGAAAACTTGTCACAGGGATATCACATAATGCATGTTACAGCATGGGACAATTGCGGAAATTCCAGTACTGAAATCGTTGAATTCGAAATTACACCGAAGGAACTCAGGATCGAAAAACTACTCCCGTATCCGAATCCTTTTAAAAACGGTGTAAATATAACATTTGAGTTATCTGTTGAAGCCGAAGTTGATATTTCGGTTTTTACGCTTTCCGGAAAATTAGTTAAGAATATTAAAAAAATATCTTCACGAATAGGTTTTAATAATGTATATTGGGATGGCAAAGATAAAGATGGCGAAGATATCGCCAATGGAGTATATCTCGTAAAGGTTTTTGGTAAAAGCGATTATGGAGATATAAGCGAATTTACGAAAATTGGAAAAATTAAATAAACGGAGGTTGTAGAAATGAGAACACGTTTTATTTACCTAACAGTCGTTTTAATATTGCTATTATTGATAAGTAATGTTTATGCTGACCGCTCCAGGGCTGGAGTGCTCTTTTTATTAATTGGTCCGGGCGCTCGTCCCACAGGTATGGGTGAAGCTTTCGTTGCAATTGCTGATGACGCTACAGCGGCATATTGGAATCCAGCTGGCTTGGGCTTGTATCCCCTTTCGAGTAAATGGTATTCCTTTCCAGCTCCCCCAGCTGAAAAAATTGACGCGATAGGATTAACCAAAGGAAGTGTTTTCCAGCAGGGATATAAAAAGCATAACTTGTGGATGACCGCAGGGAACAAGCTTTACGTTCAAAGGAAAGACGAATGGAAAGACTATGAAGAATATACCACCATTGAAGGTGAAACCCTAAAAGATGTAGTTGAAGCATACGTGAATTTTGCTACGATAGATTCTTCGATAGTGAACAGTTCCATTATTCCCAAGATCATAAATTACAACAAGTTACCGGTTTCAAGCATTTACGATACTCTACCCAGCGAAATAAAAATAAAAATACCATTTTCATCGTTCATACCAGATTCAATAACCGCATTATGCATCAGCAATAAGAAAGCCCTGTTGGTTGGTACAAACAATGGTCTGTATTCATATCAAGACAAATGGGATAAAGTTGATAATTCTGGTAGCCCCAAAGACAATTTTGTAAGGGTTATGGTAGAGGATGAAAGCGGAGGAATATGGGTAGGCACTGACGATGGTTTGTACGTAAAACGTGGCGCAAAATGGGTAAGATATTCGACGGTCGAAGGAATGCCTGGAAATGATATCAATGCGCTATACGTGGTTTCCCCATATAAGGCTTGGGCGGCAGCGGGTAAAGACCTGGCAATCTACGAAGGCAGGGACTGGCAGAGATACTATACCTATACTGTTACTCCCGAAAAAACGTGGATGGATATAACCACGGAAATTTTCCCAGTTAGCGGCACTAGAAAGAGAGAACTTATCGCTGCTGAACTAATGGCAGCTAACAGCGTTCAGGATCCGGACTTCAATGCCGTGCCCAAAGACAAGGAAATAAAGATACCGTACAAACTGGCATTTGAAGGAGATATCAACTCTATTTACCAGGATGAGAACTTAACAGTATGGTTCGGAACCGAGTATGGCATAAAGAGTTTTGATGGCGCGAAATGGACGTATTATGGCTACAATTCGGAGAACATTGATGCAGAAGCAAATATTAGCGATTGGGTTTCCAAGAAATGGCCTGAACTCGAATCCGCTTTGCAGGAAAAACTTACATCCAAAATTAGGGTGTATAACCAACTAAACGAAACTTCAATCAAGGCAGGCACCGTTATCGAATACCCTTCCAATCCTGCAAGCGCTGAATCTTATTGCGTTAGCGCTGGTCCCGGTAATAATATTCTTGTGGGAACGGAGTACGGTACCCTGATATATAAATCCAAGGACGACCGCTTCAAATACTATGACATTTCCGGTCTGCACAAAGAAGAAGTACATAATATCGTTGGTATAGGCAAGGATTTTTGGTTTCAAACCGACGACGAAGTAAAGGTATATTCCAAGGGAAACAAAGAACTCACTTTCATGCATGTTCAATGGCTGCCAACACTCGCAGACGACATTTACTACGAATTTTTCTCAACAACCTACTACCTGGAAGGCTGGGGAACTTTTGGTGGCAGCATTATATTCATCTCTGAAGGTGAAAACATCTGGACTGATGAAAGCGGTGAAATTCTTGGCACTTTTCATTCTTATGAACTCGCAGTCGGATTGTCCTATGGAACTACAATTATCGAAGACCTCGCTCTGGGTATGAATTTTAAAGTTATTCATAGTCACCTCGTACCAAGAAATATCAGGGTTGGTAGAGAAGAAGGAACAGGTGTCGCTACCGTGTTCGCTGTGGATGGAGGTTTGCACTATCAATTCCCATGGATAGACGGATTATCCGCTGGACTTACAGTCCAAAATGTCGGTCCTTCGATACATTATATCGATTATGAACAAAGGGATCCGCTTCCACGTAACCTGAAACTTGGTTTGGCATATAAAGTGCTCAACACCGAATACAATGTTCTTACTTTGGCGGCGGATATCAACAAGGACCTGATCGATATCGGTGGGGAAGACCTGGAAAGAGAAGCAAGAGAAATGGTGAAAAACCTTGGCGTAGAATACACATACTCGAATTTAATCTCACTGCGTGGAGGTTACCTTATAGACTATGATTACCATTATGATCCCGCAAGCGATAGCTGGAAAGGCACACACTACATGACATTCGGCGCTGGATTAAGATACACGAATTACCAGTTCGACTTCGCCTATATTCCTGAACAGGTCGGCGATGACGATAGCACTCTCCCCCTGTCAAATATTATGAGATTTTCACTCCTGGTAAGGTTCTAACTCTATTAATTAAATCACTCATCGATTATAAAAAGGATATGAATTGAGAATACATAAACTAACAAGAGCGGCGATATCATTGGCTGTATTGTTTTTAGCAGTTTGCAGTATTACTGCTCAAACACATTTGATAAGCCGGAAACCGGTACAGAGTGAGTTTTCACAGCAATGGCGGCATTTTGAGGATGACAGGTCAACCCGGAATCTGCTGTCGATCGACAGGGATGATCCCTGGGGTTTGCCAAAAACGTACACGCACGCACCAGCACGTTTAAGGATATGTGTGGTAAGGGTTGAATTTCAGCCCGATTCGAATCCGCGAAGCACCGGTCCCGGGATTTTCGACCTTTCGCCCTCTGAAGAATCCCCAACGCCTTTCGATAGAACTCCGCATGACAAGGTTTACTTCGACTCACATTTACGCGCGCTCAGCAATTACTACACCGCCATCTCAGATAGCCAGCTCATTGTTGAATGGGACATCTACCCCGAAGGCAATAACGATGCTTACCGCCTTCCTGACAGCATGGCTTACTATGGTCCCAATAGCTGGTTTGGCGATGATATTACCGCGCGTGTTTCAAGCTTTTTCATTGATGCCTGGAACCTGGTCTCTGAAAGTGGCGATGTCAATTTATCCGATTACGATGCTTATCTATTATTTCATGCCGGAGCTGATTGGCAAAACGATATCGGTTCCTATTACGAGGAATGGGACCCGGAAACCTTCGTTCCAAGCCCTGACGACCTTCCAACCGCTTTCATCACCTATTCCGAGCCAGTTGTGGATGGCATCATAACAGACGGATTGATCATCCCCGAATACGCCTCCCAGGACGGGCAATTTATCGCTCTTAATGGGCTACTTATACACGAATTCGGTCACCAGCTCGGATTGGTCGACCTCTATTCTACTTATAATTTCATTACCCAGGTCGGATACTTCTCTCTGATGGATAACGGTCACATGTTCGGAGTCTATCTGCCTTTCTATCCCGAAACTCTTATCAATATTGAGGGTACTCTCATTGATACCTCTATTGTATATCTTGATACCCTACCGGTTTTCGGGGCAATCCCGGGTTATCCCTCACCATGGGGTCGGGCTTACCTAGGCTGGGAAGAAATTCACGAATGGAATTGCGATAAGGAAAGTTTCTCAATTACCGCCTGTGAAATTTACAATGATGTGAATGATACCACTATCATCAAAGTGCCAATAAATGAATACGAATATTTCCTGATCGAGAACAGGCAATATAATCCCGGAAATGAGGAGCTTTTTCTCAAACAGGATCCGAACACCGGTGTTTTCCTGGGTCTTGTCGATGACGATGAAAATTTCATACCCAAATATGATTACCTTCTCCCTGGCTCTGGACTGTTAATATGGCACGTCGATGAAGCTATCGCGTATATGGATTATGTAGGGAACGGGCAAAACAATTTCGACAATAACACTCTTCAGTGGGACGATATGAGGAGGTTTATCGACCTTGAGGAGGCAGAAGGACCTCAGGACCTTGGAATATACATAACCTATGGCGATTCCCTCGATTATTACTGGGAAGGTAATGTAACGGAGTTTACGCCATTCACTATTCCCTCAACTGAAAGCAATCTCGGGGGGCAAACCGGCGTCTCGATAACCGGTATCTCCGCGCCTGCTACAAAAATGGATTTAAGGATAACCTCTTCGAAGTGCAACCCGGCTACAATGAGAATTACCGGCTGGGCTTTGGATGACCCCATCGTACTGGCTGATTGCAACGCAGACGGCACAGAAGAGATCTTCACGACTATGGAGAGCTTCGTTTTAGGATGGTTCGGAAATGGCGAGAAGATCATTCCTAATGCAGATACACTCGGAATCATCGGCTATACAGGCGATACGGCACTCTATCCCCTTCCTTCTTTCTACTACAGGGAAAATACGTATTTCACTATTCCAACTATTGGCGACATAGATGGCGATGGAGTTATGGAAGTGGTTGCTGCTACTTCCGGTAGTCTTGTCTATGCTTGGGAATGCGAAGACCGGGACGAATCTGGTTATGCCGACGTTCTACCTGGATTTCCGCTTCGATTGAACGGACATTTCTACTACCCTCCCGTAATCGCGAATTTCGACGCATCGGACTCATTACTTGAAATTTTCGTTGGAGCTTCCAATGGAAAATGGTATATAATTTCGGGCGATGGAGACATTCTGGACGAAGGTGACGTCAGGGGGATTATCTCCGGAGTGATACCCATGGACGACAACACATTCTATCTGCTTGCCCAGCAGCGCTATGCCAGGCTTTTTAAAATTGGTTTTGGCGACTCCACCATCTGGCAAAAAGAATTGCCCCACGGTTACATATCAACCTTGATCGCAGGCGATATAAATAATGACGATATATTAGAATTAGCCTGTGTAAGCGCTGAAGGAGCTATCTACATCATGGACCTTGACGGGGAATATTACGGAAGTTTCCCAAGATTCTTTGATGAAGTCGCCAATGTAAGTGTACCGGTTTTCTCAGACCTTAACGCGGACGGAGACCTCGAGATAATATTTACAGGAGGGAAAAAACTCTATGCGTTTCATCATAGTGGAGCGATGGTCTCAAATTTTCCGATCAAATTCGATAGCACTCTTACTGCCGGACCCATCACTGCCGATATCGATAATGATGATGAACCTGAAATAATAATTGGTGACGGTGTTGCGAACATGTACGCGTTTCATCATAATGGTGCGAGGGTTGAAGGATTTCCAATGGCGTGTGGCGGCATTGACGCGTCAGCAGCTATCGGCAATATAGACACTTCAACCAGCATCAGCCTGGTTTCCGGCAGCCTGGAAGGCGCGTTATTCATCTGGAACATGGAAGGCTCTCTCGAAAATAATTGCTGGCGAATGTGGGGTTACTCATCACTGCACCAAAACATTTTTCTGGGAAACCTACCAACATCAACAGCTAACATCTCAGAGGATTTCATCTCATCGTTCTTCAATTACCCAAATCCCACTGACAGGTACACTGAGATCAGGTATTTCCTGAATAAACCCGCAGAACTTAAATTGAGAATTTTTGATCAGACTGGTAATTTGATCATGGAGGAAAATATCACTGGAAAAGAGCACGAATTCAACGAATACAGGTGGGATTCTGTAGGAATTCCATCAGGAGTATATATTTGTCAGATAGAAGCTCAAAAGGGCGGTAAAAGTGAAGTTCATTTTTGCAAAATTGCGTTAATAAAATGACCTTTATGTTTTAAAGGTTTATGTGATATCATATATTATGCTAAATAAAATGATTACAAAAAATGAATCCCTTAAATATTGAAAGGAAGGTCCAAATGAAAAAACCTACTTCGATAATATTATTAGTCATATTAGTTTCATTTTGCTTTCTTTTACCCACCTTAACCCCGGTTTATGGCGACCCTGAAGGCGACGGGGAAGCAACAGGTAAAATCGTTCGGAATAGTTTCGGAGAACTGCAGAAATCGTTCGATTGGCAGGTTGGGGAATTAGCGCAGATCCCTACGGAGGAGGAAACTCAACTTTTTTCATCAAAGGCTATAAAATCCACAAAGAAAGCTTTTTTATTATCGCTCGTTATTCCAGGTGCTGGTGAATATTACTGCAAATCCTGGATTAAGGGCGGTGTTTTCACAGCAGCAGAGATCGCCTTCTGGGTTAGTTATTTCTCCTTTCTGGGAAAGGGTGATGATAAAACAGACGAATACGAGGCTTTCGCGGACGAACATTGGATCGAAGATGACTACTGGGATTGGCTTTTAGAATCCGGCAAAGATACTACCTGGTGGGAAAGCCCTGAAAGCACGTGGGCAACGGAAATACTTCCGCATGACAAAGATCATGACTACTATGAAATGATTGGTAAATATGCCTGGTTTCTCGTCGGTTGGGATGATTTTACTGAAGCTGACAAAGATACTTTAATTATGGAATGGAACCCATTCATGACCAATCGTGACGAATTTAAGGATAGTCTGGTGACAATTTTCAATTTAGAAGTAAGCGCAAACAGGAAAGAATATGCTTCCATGAGAAAAGACGCAAATGACATGTATTCAATCGCAAAGTATTTCATTGGCGCTTCTATTGTAAACCATATCCTGAGTGCTTTCGATGCTGCCTGGTCAGCAAAGCGCTTCAATGACAGATTCGAAGGCGGCTTTACGAGGATCAATGTCAAACCCAGGCTGGCATATAAACATGGTGAAGTATATCCTGAAATCGCAATAACTTATAAGTTCTGATATGTTTGTGTACTAATAATGCTAATTTTGAACAAGGAACTATCGTAGATGAAAAATGCAATTTTAATAAGCATATTTGCTTGTGTTATCCTTATCCCCGTGATGTTATTCAGTGGGGAAAGCCTGGTTTTGAAAAAAGATGATTTTGAAAGCAGGTTTTTATACGCTCAATCAGATATGCCTGAACAACGAACAGTAACCTCCTCATTTCTTGCACCGTTTTCCTCCTCATTTCAATCGACGAATGAAAAGGGTATATTTGAGGAGGAATTTGAGGAGGAAGGTGGAACGAGAAAAAAGAAAACAAGCAGGGCATTGCTTCTATCCCTGCTGCTGCCTGGAGCAGGCGAATACTACCTTGGAGCGAAAAACAACGCAAAATTGTTCTGGATTGCCGAAGGAGCGATCTGGACAACTTTCATCGGATTCCAAATATACGGCACTTGGGAAGAAGATAGATACAAATCATGGGCGGTTGATCATGCAGGTATCAACCCGAATGGAAAAGATAAGGATTATTTCCAGAACATCAGCATATATAATGATATTGAAGAATACAATTACTGGACTTATCTTCTGGAAAGGAACCAAGACGAATTATACCCTGAAACCCCATACTGGTATTGGAAATGGAATTCGAACGACGATAGGCTTTATTATAAGGACCTTAGGCATAACGCAGAGAAATCCTTCAGAAATTCAAATATAATGATTGGTTTCGCTGTTTTGAATAGACTCTTAAGCGGTATAAATGTATTGAGAATATCCCGCTTTCAGGATGAGAGTGAAACTATCCTCTCACTCAAATTGAATTTGGAAAATCAGCCTAACGGGCAAACAGGTTTTAAACTTACACTATCCAAGAAATTCTAAGCGTTTAAAGTTGGGATGAAAAACCATCCGGCAATTTGTTTGATCAATCCCTGGGCAACAGATTTCGCTGCCCACGATTTATGGTCAAAACCCCTTGGGTTGCTATACATAGGATCAATATTGAAAAAAGCAGGTTATTCAGTTAGCCTTATAGACTGCTTATCATATAGTTACTCCTCCCCTGGCTTTAAATTCCCTTCCCGGACCCGATTTGGAAACGGGCATATCAGAATGCAACAAATAGAAAAACCTGAAATTTTAGCTAGTTTTTCTCGAATTTTTTACCGCTACGGAATAGCTGTTCCTGATTTTGAAAAACAATTGAATGAACTTAAAAAAACTAAAATCCCGGATGCTTTCTTAATAACATCTCAAATGACTTACTGGTACCCGGGTATAAGATTCACTGCAGACATAATAAGAGAGCATTTTCATGGAACTCCGATAGTATTGGGCGGGATTTACCCGACACTTTGCCCTGAACATGCCATAGAAAATTTCCAGGATTGCACTGTAATTCCCGGTCAATTTGATCAGAATTGTCTTGATCAGATCGATGACCTGACCGGGTACAATTCCAATTTTAAAGTCCCTACAACACTCGATGACTCCCCTTATCCTGCTTATGAATTGTACCCGCAATTGGATAGTATTGCCCTGCTAACTTCAAGGGGGTGCCCCTATAATTGCGGTATTTGCGCTTCTAAAATCCTTCAACCTAACTTCGAGCAGAGGAATATAAATCACATCATTGACGAACTCGAAACCTATAAGGAGAATTATGGCGTGACGAACTTCGCAATTTACGATGATGCCCTGTTATCCAATCCAGGGAAACATATAATTCCTCTGCTGGAAAGAGTAATAAAGGCGGATTTCAAAGTGAACTTCCATGTTCCTAATGGGCTTCAAGTAAGCGATATCACCCATGAGGTAGCTCAAAGGCTTAGAAAGGCTGGATTCAAGGAGATAAGATTAAGCTTCGAAGGATTTGGTACCGAACGGGTCTTTAAAAAACCGGTTTCAGAAAAAGCATTTACCGGTGCGGTTGAAGCGCTGAGAAAGGCGGGTTTCAGGAAAAACCAATTAAGGGCGTATATTATAACCGGGCTTCCCCGGCAGGATATTGACATGCTTTTTGACTCTATTCTGCTTACCCACAGGTTGGGTGTCAGGATAGAACTTGCCTATCTCTCATTGATTCCCGGCACTCCAGGTTTTGATGAATATAGGGAATTCATGAGTTATCCTATAGACAGAGAACCTCTACTTCATAACAATACACTATGGAACTGGCGGTTTGATGAACCGTTCAAATGGGAGAAAAAACTAAGAGAATTGGTCAGGTATTTAAACTCTAACCAGAGAGAAGGAAATATCATAACATCAAATAACAATATTGTCAAGGATTTAATCCAAGGAGGTAAAAATGCTTAAATCAAAAGTTGTATTGCCTATTTTTTTAACCTTAATATTCTTCTCGCGGCTTATGGCTCAGGCAGGAGGCGACCTTCTGAATGAAACACCTTTCCACTCCATTCCTGGGGAGATGACGTTTGATGAATACCGTGACGCCAATAGAAGAGTCAGTTTAGCTTTGTTGTTCAGTTCCATACCGATCCCGGGGATGGTGCATTTCTATGGCGGAGAAGAAAGAACAGGCTGGTGGCTAGTTGGGGCTTCTGCCCTGGGTATTACTTCTATTATAACCGGCGCTGCTCTGATAGACGAGTCTGAGACTTATAAAGAAACTGATTACGTTACTGTGGACCTCGATGGAATAAGATATGAAATGATACCCTATGAAATCGAGGAGTCGGTAGTGAAATACAAATTGAAAAAGCTAGAGAAAGATTCAGAAATGGGGCTTCCACAGGTTGCATTGATAACTACGGGGATTCTCCTGATCGGCGGAGAAATAGTATATGATTGGATCCATGGTATTAAGGTAATAGAAGAGAAACGCGACAGGGTGCGGTATAAGTACGGGAAACAGGTTTCTCTGGGCTTCGAACCGGGATTGGACTTAAAGAACAAAAGCATAGTGGCAAACCTGGTACTGAGTTTCTAGTTTAAATAGTTCGATGGTTTTTTATGTGATATTCTGGGTCATAATAATAATGAATACTTAGAACCATTAAGAGTAAGAAAAGCGTGATTTCGATCCAGGGTTAGCAGTTTTAAAGATTATTCCCCACCAACCCCCTAAGTTTTGGGGAATATTCCCCAACCTGCGTCTAAACATTATTTTATATTTTTAACCCTTTTTCATAACATATTGCTACATATATTGTTACAGTTTTTGGCACGGAAATTGAAATACATAAGGGCGAAAGAAACAAGAAACCAAAACCAAGGAGGAAAAATGAAAAAGGCACTAACAATCGTTTTAACAAGCTTGATCCTGACCGCGTTAAGCAGCTTCGTTTTAGCCGATGAAGTAAGGGTTACTGTATCGCCGGATGGTCCACCTTTCAGTGTTGAGTTCGAAGTGACAAATACATCAGGCACTAATATCAATGATTTCCACGTTTGGGTAGAGGGCGCTGAAATTACTGGAATCGAATCGCCATGGACAGGTCCTGGCACCGGGTACGGTCACACGGAAAATGCGGCTGGCTGGGTTACAGAAGGTGAAGGTATTCCTCCAGGAGGAACACAGGGTGGTTTCGTTATCCATACTACCAGTCCTGTTTTCTTTTATAGTTGGGAGACAACCCACAACGGCGAGACTGTGGATAGAGGCGAAGGTTTTACCGGAGAAGACCCTGAAGTTGGAATTAATGAAATCAATAAAATAAAAAGCATGAAAGTATATTCTTATCCTAATCCTTTCAATTCGGAAACTTCAATACAATTCAGCATTCCACAAACTGCTGATGTGAATATAAATATTTATTCCATAGAAGGGAAATTGGTAAAAACTTTGGCTGATGGGTCTTATTCAGAGGGAACCCACGAAGTTACTTGGGACACCAAGGATGATCTTGGCAAATCCGTGTCAACAGGATATTACTTCTATAGATTCAACCTTGACGGACATTACCTTACTAAGGGTAAGCTTATATATATGAAATAATCTGGCGTATTACTCCCTCCTGTTCAAAGCCCCCGGCATCCCGCCGGGGGTTTTTTTATTTCAGGTAATAGAGCCTGTCCACGTACGATTCATCAGGAGTTTCAATTTTATACAGGTATATGCCAGTGGATAGCTCACAAGGCTGCCATGTAAATTCGATCAAACCTTCTTTAGCACCATCGTTATAGAATTCCTTTATCTCTTCTCCCCATAAATTATATATCGAAACGTTCAAGGGTTTTTTAGTTGGCAGGACCACTGAAATAGTAACCGTACTATTGAAAGGATTGGGAAATGCTTTCCATGATAATTGATAATTATCGGGTTGAATAACTTCATCGATACCGGTGGCGGTATAGAAGAATGTGTACCCGGAAGACCATGAACCGCATCCATCATCGTTACAGCCTCTCGCGCGCCAATAATGAATGCCTCTATCCAATTCACCGGAGTAGGAGAAGTAACTTTCCGGCAGACCTGTTTCATAGAAGACTATGTTTCTAAACTCGACGTCCCTTGCCACCATGATCTCGTAATTTGCAGCCCTATCCAGGTTAGACCAGTTGAAATTTATTGGTCCATGATTTATGACCACACTATTTCCCGGTCTCTGCGGGTCAGGGAATCCATAGGGTGGATAGTGCGAGACCTCGACACTCATCTGGTCGATTTCGATCCAGCACTCCCCCCACTTGATTTTAAAATACCCGTTTTCTCCCCAATCTGTTCCCCACGAGTTTTTACCTATCCAACAACTATCCTCATTATCCCAACCGCAGATAAGAACAACATGTCCTCCACTTAACTCTCCATAAGTGTATTCATATACCCCGGACTCATAATAAAAGAAATCTTCGTAAACCGCGATCGAAGCAGCAAGCGGACCTTCCATTATCGCCTGCTTATAAACTTCAAGGTTGTGGCTGAACACCCAGTCGTAGCTGTCTATGTAGGTCAATCGGCTTTCCCAGTCGTAGCACATCAGGGAACATGGTAATGGGTAATCAACATAAGGTGAACACTGTTCATCAACGATGCCATTTTCCATTATGTAGGCGGCAGCGTATCTTTGCCATCCTCCATCTTCGGAGCCGGCATCGCTGCAATTCACAAGGTAACTCTCCGAAAGATCCACGGGCAGTGCTGGATCACCAGCATGGATCTTTATTTTGGGTTCGATACAAGCGCAGGTGCCGAAAGCCCAACAGCTTCCCATAGCGCCCTGGTCTTTTACGGACCCAAGCCAGTTTGCTCCCTCATGATCACGCCAATCGAAATGATCCGGCACATCCTTGGAGCGAGCATCATAAAAATGCCGAAAGTAATCGCGTTCATATCCATAATCAGGAACAGGCATCAATTCAGGAATATTTCCTGGCATTTTCGCGGTCCACTCAGCATTTTTACTACTGATAGCCTCTTTAATCATTTGCAGTTTCGCAACTGATGGTTCATAACGACCAGATTCATTCACAGTTTCATATAATCCTTGTCCTAAAGAAAGAGCATAAAAAACTGTAACAGCAATTAAAACCACGATAAAACGTAATTTATTTTTCATTTATTACTCCATGTTGTTATTTTTTTTCATTTGTTAGTAATTTAATGGTACAACGTTGAAAAGTCAAGTATTTCCAAATAATATATAAAAATCACGATTTTTAGATAAATATAAAATATGTTTTGCCATTTTTAGTAAAGTTTATATATTACCAAGTTTATTGGTTGAGATCCAGGTAATTAATATGAGATTATTTAAGAGAAAAAAACTTGAAGATTCGCTTTATAAAACCCGTAAATCCCTTCTAACAAAGATTGGGGAATTAGTCGGTATCAAAAAAAACATAGATTCTGGATTCCTGGGAGAGCTGGAAGAAATCCTAATAACGTCAGATATCGGAGTCAAAGCCACACTGGAGATCATCCATGATCTTGAAAATAGGGTAATGGAACAGAAAACCCGGGATTCTGGCGAGATATACGTACTTCTAAAGGAAGAATTGAAGAGAATATTATATTATGATAAGTCTGTTTTAAAGGATATTACACCCCCCGAGGTTATCCTGATCGCTGGTGTGAATGGAACGGGGAAAACCACTACAATAGCGAAATTAGCGTATAGGTTCAAGGAGGAGGGAAAAAAGGTATTGATATCTGCTGCCGACACTTTTAGGGCTGCAGCCCAGGAGCAACTTGGCGTATGGGCGGAGCGTCTTGGTGCGGATATAGTGCAAAGCCAGGCTGGCGCTGATGCTGCTTCTGTAGCTTACGATACTGTTGAAAAAGCTATTCTCAAGGGTTATGATTGCGTAATAATCGATACGGCTGGAAGACTTCATACAAAAAGCAATCTTATGGAAGAGCTGAAAAAAGTTCAGCGTGTCATCTCCAAAAAGCACGAGGGAGCTCCCCATGAAATTCTACTGGTTATCGATGCCACCACCGGGCAAAATGGTATTCTCCAGGCGCAGGCTTTCAATCAAGCGTTGAATATAACGGGAATAGTACTTACAAAACTTGATGGCACCGCTAAAGGGGGTATAGTCCTTGCCATTAAAAAAGAACTCAATATTCCTGTTAAGTATGTGGGCATTGGCGAAAAACTCGAAGATTTAATAGAATTCAATCCTGAAGAATTTGTTGAGGATATTATTGGGAAATAAGCATGCAAGATATAGAAAAACGAATTGAGGATATACTATTATTGGTACAGAAACCAGAGAGGTATATCGGTGGGGAATTAGGCAGTATCAGGAAAACACCAGACGCCGGTATGCTTAAATTTGCTCTTTGTTTCCCTGAAGTATATGAGCTTGGGGCTTCTCACCTTGGAGGCCGAATAATTTACCACATTATAAATAAAATGGAAAAGCTTCTTTGTGAGAGGTTTTACGCGCCCTGGGTTGACATGCGCGATCAGCTGAAGGAAAAAAACATTCCGCTATTCAGTCTTGAATCCAAGAGACCACTCAACGAGTTCGATGTCATCGGTTTTTCACTCCATTATGAACTCACCTACACTAATATACTGGAAATGCTGCATCTTGGAGGGGTTCCAATAAGGGCGAGCGAACGCGGTGAAACACTCCCAATACTCATAGCAGGTGGTACGAGCGCTTTCAATCCTGAACCACTCGCACCAATATTCGACATTTTCTACCTTGGTGACGCGGAAGGACTTCTACCCGAAGTCCTGGAATTCATCAGGGAAAATAGAAACATGAGCAAAAATGAAATCCTTCTGGAATTGTGCAAATGGGAAGGTTTATATGTTCCATCGTTCTATGAACCCACTTATGAAGAAGGCAAATTCGCAGGTATGAAGACCAAAAACGGACTGTCTGTGCCGGTCAGAAGTTATTATGTTAAGGACCTGCTTCTTGAAAACTACCCGAATCCGCCAATTCTACCCTGGCTTGAGATTACGCATGACCGCTTGGATATAGAGATAATGCGCGGATGCACGAGGGGCTGCCGATTTTGCATGCCCGGATATATATATAGACCGTTAAGGGAAAAAAATCCCGACGACATCATTCAAGAAATAGAAACAGGAATTGAAAAAACAGGATGGAGAGAGCTGAGTCTTCTATCCCTTTCAACTCCGGACTACAGTGCCATCAAGGAACTTGCACAGACTTTGAAAGTCATTTCCAGGGATAAGGTGATCTCAGTTGCCACACCATCCATAAGAGCTGACAGCACCCAGGATTATTTGTTAGACCTTGTAAAAGAAGTCAGAAAGAGCGCTTTGACCTTTGCTCCTGAAACAGGCAGCGAAAGACTTAGAAAAGTTATCAATAAACCCCTGAATGAAGACGAAATGATTGATGCTATAGTAAGTGCAAATAGAATGGGCTGGAAAAAAATAAAACTCTATTTCATGGTAGGTTTACCAACAGAAACAATAGCAGATCTTGAAGAATCGGCAAGCTTAATAGAGAAGATTCAAAGTTCCATAAGAAGCTCGAATTTCAATATCAAGGTGTCAATTTCTCCCTTTGTTCCAAAACCACACACGCCTTTTCAATGGGAACGGCAAATATCCAATGATGAAGTACTTGAAAGATATAAGTTAATAATGCATAATATCAGAAATTCTCGAATTGAATTCGACACAAGAAATCCCGACATTTCATACCTTGAAGGGGTTTTTTGCCGTGGAGACAGGCGACTATTCGATGTCATATATGAAGCATGGCGGAAAGGAGCTTATCTCGATGCGTGGTTTGAGAGATTCGATATTAGTTTATGGTTAGATACTTTTAATGAACTAGGCGTAGAACCAAATAATTATCTAAAGGCTAAAGACACTGAAATTCCCCTGCCCTGGTCACATATTTCTTCTGGGGCGACTAAGGAATACCTGCTGAAGGAAAAGGAATTAGCGTATCATGAAACCACCACTCCAGATTGCAGGCTTATCGAGTGTCAAAACTGTAATAAATGTGACTTTGAAAAGATGGTGAAAGCTAAGAAACAAATAGAATATAAATCCAAGGACACTTTGAATTGGGGAAGAACAGCAAGAAAATCAAAATCGGCTATTGTATATAGAAGTTATTTAAGGATCAAGTATTCGAAGGAAGGCAGGCTACGTTTTCTTTCACATCTTTCGTTAATTCGCTTGTTAACCAGGGCAGTAAGAAGAAGCGACCTGCCAATAGCATATAGTTCGGGATTTACTCAACGCCCCAAGATCGCGTTTTCTCAGCCTCTTCCGCTCGGTTTTTCCAGCTCAGCGGAATACATGGATCTGCAATTTACTCGCCCTTTAGCTAATATTATGATAACCAAACTACAGGAAGCTTTACCCGAAGATATCAGGATCATCGAATACAAACAAGTCCCTGATATAAAAAATTCCCTATTCTCGGAAATAAACTATTCCTACTATACAGTTGAATTGACTGTTCCATATTCCGAAGAGCGCTTGATGGAGTTCAAAAATGGTATACCCAAAATATTGACTATCAAAGATAAGCCAATAAATATAACTGAATTTATCCTGGAGATCGCGCTTGAAAAAGATAACGGAGCGGCAATTCTCCATCTTATTTTAGAGAACAAGCCAAAGAGAACCCTAAGACCTGACACTTTTCTTGAAGCCGCTGGTTTCGGGAAAGATGACATAGCCAGGCTTAATATAAAAAGAGAAGAACAACTGATCCGGGAAAACACCAAAATTTTTACTCCATTGGGAGAGATTTGGGGTGAGGTGAAAGATGGAAAAATCATTAGAAACCCGGTGGAACGCGTTTAAAATCATTTCATCGGTACTCAACAGAAAAAACTCAAGTCATACCCTCCTTACTCAAAGAATATATAACTCAAGTTTTTCTGAAACCGATAGAAGGTTTATTGTTAGTATTGTTAATGGCACATTAAAGAACCTTACACTAATTGATCATATCATCAACAGTTTCAAGAAGAAGAAAAAGCCGATCCAGACTGAAGCTATGAATTTATTAAGAATGGCTACGTACCAGATTCTCTTTTTAGATAAAACTCCTGCCTACGCTATTATCGACACATCAGTAAAAATCTGCAAAAAATGGACAAAGGACTATCTCTGTGGATTCATCAATGCTACTTTAAGGAACATTGCAGAAAACCATAAGAGTGTTAATCTGCCATCAAGCAAAAAAGAACCTCTTAAATACTTATCGATAAGATATTCACACCCGGAATGGCTGTTAAAAAGGTGGCTTAATAGAATCGGGTATAGTGAATGTGAGAAGCTCTGCGCTCTGAACAATGCGTCCCCTCCCTTATCTATCCGCATAAATCTTGAAAGGACAACACCCTCCCACCTTCTAAAAAGTTTAAAAAGCTACAATCTCACCCTAACACGCAATGTATTCTTCGATGATTTTTATAATATCGAACAGGCTTCCGTTATACCTTTAACTGATGAATTCCACAAGGGTTTATTTACTATACAAGATCCCGCATCAAAACTACCGGTTCTCCTGCTTGATCCACGTCCCGGGGAGAGAATACTGGAAATTTGCGCTTTTCCAGGAGGAAAATTAACACATATAAGTCAATTTATGAGAGAGGGCGAAATCCTTCTTGGTATTGACTCAAGTGTTGCAAAGATAGAGCAAACAATGGAGAATATAAACAGAATGACCGATGGATTTCCGTTAATAGTAGCAGCTGATGGAAAAAACTTTACAAGTAAGGTAAAATATGATAAAATATTAGTAGATGCTACGTGTTCGGGACTCGGAGTGCTTAGAAGATATCCTGAAGCCAAGCTTTTTAGAGAGGAAAAAGACATATTTCAACTTGCCCAAGTCCAAAAACAGATACTCACTAACACTTCTAATTTATTGAAGGATAATGGCATACTGGTTTATTCCACATGTACAACCGAACCCGAAGAAAATGAAGAACAAGTACGATTCCTTGTAAGTAATGGATTTAATCTTGTGGAACCACCGAATGAGATTCCTGAAGATTTCATTACGCCTGAAGGATGCGTGTCGACTTTTCCTCTCAAACACAATTTTGATGGGAGTTTTTGTGCAAAACTTACTAAAGTCAAAGGAGGCATAAAAAATGATAGTAACCTGCGTAAATGTATATGTTAAAGAAGAGTATATAGACGATTTTATTGAAGCAACGATAGAAAACCATAAAAACTCGATACTGGAACCGGGAAACATGAGATTCGATGTTTTACAGCAAAAGGATGATCGGAAGAGATTCACACTCTATGAGGCTTACGAATCACCTGAAGCCGCGGCTGAGCATAAAATGACCGAACACTACCTAAAATGGAGACGGACCGTTGCTGATTGGATGGCGCAACCTAGAGAAGGTATTCCTCATGATGTAATCGCCCCTCTGGAGAGAAATCAGTGGTGATACCTGGTTTTACATTCGCAAGAACACCCAGGATTCATTTTGGCGCTGGGAAGTTTGAAACCCTTTCAGACATAATCCCAAGTTTCGGTAAAAATGTGCTCTTTGTAACTGGAACGGGCACTCTTGAGAGGCATCCTAAATTCAAATCGCTTTTAAATTTACTGAAGAGTATAAATGTTGCATATCATCATGTGACGTTGAAGGGTGAGCCCTCCCCTGACATGGTTGACCATACAGTTGATAAATTCAAGGAAATTGGGATAGAATTAGTAGTGAGTATAGGCGGAGGCAGCGCAATAGATGCAGGAAAGGCGATTTCAGCCATGTTGACCCAGGATGCTTCAGTTATCGATTACCTTGAGGGAGTTGGCAAAGGGATTTCTCACAACGGTAAAAAGGTACCGTTCATCGCTGTTCCAACAACTGCGGGGACCGGAAGCGAGGCAACCAAAAATGCGGTACTAAGCAAGATCGGACCGAAAGGATTCAAGAAATCGCTGAGGCACGATAATTTCGTCCCTGATATCGCTATTATCGATCCGGAGTTAACACTGGATTGTCCACCGGGGATAACAGCAGCTTCAGGTTTAGACGCGTTCACTCAACTGCTTGAATCCTACACATCAACTGCGTCTAATCCATTGACCGATGCCCTTGCTTTAAGTAGCATGAAGATGGTAATTGGAAACCTTATACCAGCCTGCACGAACGGAAGATCGGATATAAGCGTAAGAAACGCAATGTCTTACGGAGCTTTATTATCGGGAATAACCTTAGCAAATGCTGGGTTAGGCATAATTCACGGATTAGCTTCCGCGATAGGAGGATTATTTGAGATCCCCCACGGCGTTATTTGTGGAACACTAGCTAACGCCGCGACTGAATTGAACATTCAACTCCTTAAAAAAACCGGTTCAAACCGCCAACTACTAATTAAATACGCTGAAGTGGGCAAACTCTTTGCCGATGAAACGAATTACAAAATTTACGGTCAAAAGCATTACCTCGATCTGCTAATAAATAAACTTAATGAATGGGTTTTATCGTTGAACATACCCAGACTTGGGGAATTTGGAATCCTGGAATCTGATTTGAATTGCATTTTAAGTAAAACGGGGATTAAAAACAATCCGGTTGATCTAAATAAAGACCAGATCAGATCTATAGTCATGGCTCGATTATAGTATTAATTAAAAACTCCAGTGAAATCTAGCGACAGAAATAAAAAGAAATCTTGACTTATCTGGTTCTCTTTATAAATTTAGGTTTAATTTTATGTTTGAAAAAGATGAAAAAAAGTACGAATCGTTAAGAGAGAAGATGGTAAAGGCACAACTCGAGGCAAGAGGCATTTCGAATCCTGTGGTTCTTGAAGCTTTCAGGAAAGTGCCGCGGCACAAATTTATTGGCAAGTTTTCGGCTTCTGAAGCCTACGAGGACCATCCGGTCCCGATTGGCGAGGGGCAGACGATATCCCAACCTTATATAGTAGCGCTGATGACTGAGATGCTGGAACCACAGCATACGGACAAGGTACTGGAAATTGGTACGGGATCCGGGTATCAGGCGGCAATTCTCGCAGAGGTTACTGGTGAAGTTTTCACTATCGAGAACCATCCCAGGCTGTCAAATAGGGCAAAATCCTTATTAGAATCCCTGGATTACACAAATATCAATTACAGGATCGGTGATGGTTTTTTCGGATGGGAAGAAGAGGCTCCATTTGACAAGATAATCATAACAGCAGCGCCTAAAGCTACTCCCCCTCCCCTTTTAGAGCAATTGAAAGCAGGAGGAAAATTCATTTTACCGCGCGGCACATGGTCCCAGGAGTTGATCCTTATCGATAAAATTGATAACGATAATTATAAAGAAAAATACATAACGAGCGTTATTTTTGTCCCGATGATGGGACAAGCGGAAACCTTAAAAGAGCAATTAAATTAATATGAAAAAAATAATATTCACATTAATGGTCTTAGCTTCCTTTTCGATGGTCCATTCAACGAGTATTTACTCTGATGCGGGAACCGCGACCTACCAATTCCTGAAGCTTGAATTAGGCGCAAAATCCGCGAGTATGGGAGGCGCTTATGTCGGTCTTGCAAACTCCCCAGATGGTTTTGCAACAAATCCCGCCGCCCTCTTTTTCAACAAGGAAAGAGGGATAACATCAACGTTCTCACCCATGTTCGCCGGGATAAACGGAGGATTCATCGGCTATTATCAACCGATATCGGATTGGAGAATCGGAAGTTATTTCAATTTCATTAACTACGGTGATATGACCAGAACCGACGATTATGGTAACGAACTTGGTGAATTCGGAGCAAATGATCTTCTCTTCGCGGTCACCGTCAGCAAGGAAGCAAAATACAACATATCAGTTGGTTTAACCCCAAAATTCGTATATTTCAATGTTGACACATTTAACTCTTACGGTTTTGCCGTCGATCTGGGGGCGATGTGGGAATCAAAACGGAAGAGGACTCGAATCGGCGCTGCTGTTGCGAATATGGGCTTCCAGAAAAAGGGATTAACTGAAAGCCATAAAGACCAACTTCCCCTTCTCGGAAAGATTGGCGCGTCCAGTAAACTTACCGGTTTGCCATTGCTGCTCTCCGCCGAGCTTTCCAAAGGCATAGATGAAAACTTCAAGCTGAAAATAGGCGGTGAAATAATTCAATGGAAACCATATTTCTTCCTTAGACTTGGCTGGCAGCAGAGAACCCATATCGACGACGAGGATGCGGATAACGAATTCTTCAATGGAATGAATGGCGGCTTCGGTATCAATTATAAAAAATTCTCAGTTGACTATGCTTTCAGCAGTTATGGAACACTGGGGAATATTCATAGATTCACGATAAATTACACGGATTTCTAGTTATATGAGAGTAGTTACAATCGACTTAATGCGGAAACTGGACGACTTGACCATCAACGGTCTGGGAGTTCCCGCATTGGACTTGATGGAAAAAGCCGGAAAGTACGTGGCTGCTGTCAGTGAGGATATTCTAAATGAAATTGGAGGCACTAAAGTAACTGTAATTTGTGGCAGAGGGAATAACGGTGGAGATGGATGGGTAGCTGGAAGGCACCTGTCACAAAAAGGATTTGAAGTAGATTTTAAATTATTAGGGAAAAAAGCTGACCTAAAGGGAAATGCCAAAGCAAATCTCGAAAGGGTTATCGAACTCAACCTTCCTATCGAAGAATTAAGCGATGTTCCTGACCTTAGCAGCGCTCATTTAATAATCGATGCCATGCTCGGCACCGGTTTCAGCGGTTCACCTGAAGGATTGCTTGCCAGGGTCATTGAAGCAGTAAACGCCGCACTTCTTCCCATTGTATCTGTCGATATGCCTTCGGGAGTCAACGGTGACACAGGTGAAGTTCCAAGTGTCGCTATTGAAGCGGATTCAACTGTTACTTTCGCATACCCCAAAATTGGTCAACTATTGTTTCCGGGAAGGGACTATGTTGGGAAGCTTATCGTTGGAGATATAGGCATACCTCCCGACCTCATTAATGAGGAATCTGAACTGGATATCAGAATAAACGATTCCGTGGAACTAATGGAACATGTTCCCTTCAGGCCCGGCTATGGACACAAGGGAACTTTTGGGAAAGGTATAATCGTTGCAGGTTCTGTGGGCTTCACTGGGGCAGCCGCTTTAACTGGTGAAGCTTTCCTGCGCTCAGGCGCTGGATACGCTATTCTTGGTATCCCTAAAAGCCTGAACGACATCATGGAAGTTAAACTAACAGAAGTTATCACGCACCCACTACCTGAAGTGAATAAAAAACGGGTACTCTCTCTAAGAGGACTCGGTGAAATCCTGAAATTACTGGAAGATGCTGAATGCCTTATACTCGGACCTGGATTATCCACTCACCACGAAACAAAAGAGCTGGTCAAGCGTCTGGTAACAAAAGTTAAAGTGCCTTTTACTCTCGATGCTGATGCGCTTAATTGCCTGGCTGAAATCTCAAAGAAGGAAGATGAAAAAATTTGGGAGAAGATAAATGCGGATTTCGTAATGACACCTCATCTCGGAGAACTTTCGAGATTACTGGATGTAACAATACCTGATATCGAGAAGAACTGGTTGATAGAATGTAGAAACTGGGCTAGGAAATTCAATGGGATACTGATCATCAAGGGCGCTCCAACTGTGATAGTATCCGGGGACTCTCCTATATACTTGAACCTTACAGGTAACGATGGAATGGCTACTGCCGGAAGCGGAGACGTACTATCCGGTTTGATAGGGGGTTTCCTGGCACAGGGGATCGAACCTATCAATGCAGCAAGGTTGGGTGTTTATATGCATGGTCTTGCCGGCGACCTCGCCGCGGAAGAAATTGGAAAGCATTCTTTGATCGCTTCGGATTTAATCGAATTCCTACCGGAAGCTTTCCACATTTTTTTTGAAAGTTATTTGGATGTAATCTAAAGAGGAAGGAGAAAATATGTACAAAAAAATGGTATTTATTGGACTAATTTTCATTTTATCAACCTTTTACTTAGGCTCTTTATGGGCACAAATCTACCCGGTCGTTAATAATCCTACCTGCTCAGCCAGGGGCAATGACGGTAATGTATATTTCAATGTAGATGCCAAACCTGAAGGATCGGTAGCCACAGTAACAGGCGCTAACCTTTTTTACAGCACTTCAGTACCGGCATTCTCAAGCCAGGCAATGACTAACATTGGCAGCACAGATTATGTCGATACCTGGCAGTGCACAAAGAACTTACCTGCTTCCGGAACTCTAACTTACTATTTTCGAACAAAAACCGCAACGAACTGGGCAACTGAAGCCCCGAATAATTCAAGCAATCAATGGCCGCCAAATACCGGACTCCTTGCGCAAACTTGTGATGAGGCAAGCGGGGACCTGGAGGGAACATCTGAAGATGATTTAGATTTAACCGGCTCGTGGGTGGGCTTCTCAGGTGATAAATTATATGTTAGATTATCCAACGATTCAGGCGATTGGACTTTCGGCTCATTTTTTAACTGGAATGCTTATTCGTTCGGCTTTCAGAACCCTGACAACGCTGGAGCTGAAATCTACTATGCGCTTACTTATATTGGCGTCACAGGTGTTTATGAAACAGGGTTGTTCAGACAAACTGGAAGCGGAGGCTTGCCAACCAGGATTGGGAATATCGATACGCAAATTTCTGGAAACGACCTTTATATGCGGTGTAATATCAGCGATATAACCTCTGACGCTGAATTTGGAACCTGGACTTGTGGATACTTAACATGTGCAGGACAAACCCTAAAAATCACTGGACTTAGTGCTGAGGATGTTATACTTGCCGATGATACACAAGGATGCTACTTTTATCAACGAATTCACGCAAAAAACCTTGCAACTAATAATTCGCCCACACTTACAGACCCGGGAATAGGGAAAATCAGCGTCTTGCTCGATCCAGATGACCTTTTCCATGTTACATATACCGACGCAAATAATAATGTTCCCACCGTTCGACAGGTGGTTATCGAAGGAACTCCCCACACTATTGGTAGCGACGATCATAAATATGATGATGGCTCAAACTTTGATTATGATTATACTGGTGGTTATGAAATAGCATTCTTCCGTTTCTGCGACGGAAGAGACACGGTTGAAACGGCTGATATTGGCATTAGTGATTACGCCAATGCCGGGAAACCTGACAAATTCTCTCTGGAACCAAACTATCCCAATCCTTTCAACAGCAAAACAACTATTACAATTATTTCGGATAGAGAATACTACGATGCAAATTTAACTGTAACTGATATTAATGGCAAAATCATTTCTAACGACATGATAGAAAACATTGGTGTTGGCACAAATTTCATCACCTGGGAACCGGGTAGTATCCCAAGCGGAATTTATTTTTATTCCATCAAGGCTGAAGATTTGAGTTCCAAAACCGGTAAAATGCTATATGCTAAGTAAGTATAACCATGTTTTTCCATGGCTTTTTATATTCTGAATTTTTATATTCTTTTTTGGAATATGATTTTTCAGTTAAATTAAGAATATTCCGGGACAACCATTGAAGTACTTAAATACTTATTGTTTTGAGGAGGCTGTTTTTCTATTCTATCCTCCTCATCTCTTTTTGTTTCCTCCTCATTTAACGGAGTATCTCAACTATGGGTGAAAGGAAAAAAATATTTTTACTGGATGGGACTGCTTTTGCTTACCGCTCCCATTTTGCCATGATAAAGAATCCTTTGTTCAATTCCAAAGGCGAAAATGTAAGCGCTATTTTTGGTAGCATAAATTCCATTCTTAAGATCATTCGTGACGAGAATCCTGAGTACATAGCTATTGCTTTTGATTCCCGCGCGCCAACCTTCAGACATAAATTATATGACGAATACAAGTCCACTCGCGCTAAAATGCCCGACGAGCTTGGCGCACAACTCCCTACCTTAAAGGAATTGCTTAACACCATGGGTATCCCAGTAATCGAAAAGGAAGGTCTCGAAGCTGATGACCTTGTGGCTATTCTCGCAAAGGAGGCTGTTGAAGAAGGGTTGGAAGCTGTTTTAGTTACAAGCGACAAGGATTTTTTCCAATTGATAGATGAAAATACTAAGATCCTCGACCCTGGAAGAGGTGCTAAAGAGCCAAAATGGTGGGATATATCAAACGCTTCCGAGAAATTCGGTGTTCCACCAAACAAGGTTATCGATTTCATGGCTTTAACAGGCGATTCATCAGACAATATTCCAGGAGTGCAGGGTGTCGGTCCAAAAACAGCTCTCAAGCTCTTTGAACAATTCAATTCCCTTGATGAGATTTATAACAACCTGGATAAAGTAGAGAACGAAAACCTGAGAAATAAATTAGCTGAAAATAAGGAACTTGCATATTTATCAAAGGAACTTGTTACAATAAAAACCGACGTCGTACTTAGAATGAACGTGGATGATATTAAAAAAAAGCAAGCTGATAATGATAAACTTTATCCTATGCTGAAAGAGCTGGAGTTTCATTCGATTATTAAGCAACTCGAGCTGGATCAATATGAGGAGGCTGAGGAGGATAATTATATTACTATTAAAAATGAGGAGGCAGTGAGGAGGTTAATTGATCTACTCAAGAATCAGCAATTGATTTCAGTCGATACTGAGACTACAAGCAAAAATCCAACTATGGCAGAACTTGTGGGGATATCAATTTCATACAAACAGGGAGAATCATACTATATTCCTCTCGGACATAAAAGCATGGATATGTTTCCCGACGAAAAAGCATATCATAACGTAGATATGGGTTCTACTTTGCAGTCCCTTAAAACAATCTTTGAAAACAAAGATATAAAGAAAATCGGGCATAATATAAAATACGATATGATTGTACTGAAAAAATACGGTATTGATTTAAATGGTCTGGAATTCGATACTATGGTCGCATCTTACTTATTAGAACCCAACCTAAGACACCATAACCTTAAGTACCTCGCGTTGAAGTATTTGAATTATAACATGATATCCTATAGTGAAGTTACAAAAACTAAGAAAGGCGAGTTATCCTTCGCGGAAGTACCTGTGGATAAAGCGACTGTTTATTCCGGTGAGGATGCCGACATTACTCTACGTTTGTACACACAACTGAAACCAGAAATAGAAAAGTTGAATCTAACACAATTATTGAATGATATTGAAATACCGTTGATATCTGTTCTTGCAGATATAGAAACTACTGGTGTTAAACTCGATATTGAATTTTTAAGAAATATGTCTGAAGACATCAAAAAAAGAATGGATAGATTAGAAAAGGAGATATACGAAGCAGCAGGTGAACAGTTTAATATTAACTCATCTCAGCAACTGAGGGAAATATTATTTACAAAATTCAAATTACCTGTTATAAAAAGAGTCAAAACAGGACCTTCAACAGATGTGGAAGTCTTACAAAAACTGAAAAACGAAAACCCAATCCCCGGCTTGATCCTAAAATACCGTGAATACGCAAAACTCCAGAATACCTATGTTGACGCATTACCAATTCTTATAGACCCTGAAACCAATAGGATTCACGCATCATTTAATCAAACGGTAACCTCGACCGGACGCCTTTCCTCTAGTGACCCGAATCTCCAGAACATACCTATACGAGGCGAATATGGCAGGGAAATTAGGAAGGCGTTCATTCCCTCCTCTGAAGACAATCTCCTTTTATCTGCTGACTATTCACAGATCGAGCTTAGAGTAGTCGCCCATATCGCGGATGACGAGAATTTAATAAAAGCTTTTATTGAAGACAGGGATATTCATACGTTTACAGCATCACAGATATTGGATAAACCGATGGAATCGATCGATTCAAATGACAGGAGAATTGCAAAAACCGTGAACTTTGGAATTATTTACGGTATTTCACCTTATGGTCTATCAGAACGATTAGATATGGGCATCCATGAGGCGGATATATTTATCAAGGAATATTTCGAAAGATACCCCAAAATCAAGGAATACATGGATAAAACCAAAGAACAAGCTCGAGAAAACGGGTATGTAACTACTTTATTCAACCGAAGATGTTATCTGCCCGAGATCAATTCCAGCAATCAAAACCAGCGAAGTTTTGCGGAGAGGGTCGCAATAAACGCTCCCATTCAAGGTACCGCTGCGGATATAATCAAAATCGCCATGATAGATATTTACAGTGAGCTGCAAAACAAAAACCTCAAATCCAAGATGATCATCCAGGTACATGATGAACTGCTGTTCGATGTTCCTGAAGATGAACTGGAAACACTGAAAACCCTCGTTAAAGACAAGATGGAGAGTGTATGTAAATTATCTGTACCGCTAAAGGTGGATATAGGGGTCGGGAATAACTGGCTGGAAGCGCATGGATGAAATAATTGATTATTGTATATTGATTATTAGAAAAAGAAACAGAACAAAGACGGTCCTTAAGATATCGTGATTCGAAATTACTAAAATAGAAGTAACAATAAAAAAATCAAGGAGTAACTTATTTGTGGGATTTTGTGTTTTAGAGTTTTAGTGACAATCTTTGATTTATTTAAAATTACATTATTAGTCAATGCAGTAAACCTTAAAAACGAATTTTGGATTAATGAAACATGACTGAAATCGTATTAGCAACAAGAAATTCGGATAAAATTCTGGAGATCACACATATTTTACAAGATCTGCCTGTAACTTTAAAATCTCATATCGATTACCCTGAAATCTACGATGTGGTAGAGGATGGCGACACTTTCGAGGCAAATGCGCTCAAGAAAGCAACTACATTTTACCGCGAAACAGGTTTAATAGCCCTGGCAGACGACTCTGGTTTGGAAGTTGATGCGCTAAATGGAGATCCGGGAATATTTTCCGCCAGGTACGCTGGCGAAGATGTAACTTACGAAGATAATTATAGAAAGCTGCTTCACGAGCTTGAAGGAATTCCCCTAAACGATAGAAAAGCGCGTTTTGTCTGCACTATCGCAATCGTCACAAAAAATGATGTGTATTTTTTCGCCAGCGGGACGCTTGAGGGATTAATTACGTTAGAACCGAAAGGTGAGTACGGATTCGGATACGACCCGGTATTCTACCTCCCTGAATATGACAAGACCGTCGCTGAACTCGCGCCTGATATCAAAAATAAAATCAGTCACAGGGCGCAAGCGCTGCAAAAAGCTAAAGAGATAATTATCAAAAATATATTATCGGGAACTACCTAAAAGAAAAGTTGCCTGAGAAGGTATTTTGGATTTTTGAGTATTAATTTCAATAGAATTAAAAAAATCTCAAATTTCCATTCATTCCTAAATAATGCCACTCATTTCCATATAGTGCCGTTCATTTCAAAAAGATGCAATACATATTGCTTGGATTCAATCCTCGTTGAATACCCATTTGTAGCAATTTATTTTTCCCTTCTCAAATCTTCTATTGTTAATCCTCGGTCTTCAATCATTCCTTCACACCGGGCTGTCACTGAAGGCAATTGGAACAATCAGCAGGGAAGCACCTCCTTCGGAGGAACGACCCTTGATCAGGATTCTTTCATTAGTCCCATCAATAATTCCAGGATAGCAATAGTAGCCTTCTTGTCAAGCGGCTCGTTTGAACTTCCGCACTTGGGTGAATATATACACCCCGGGCAACCATCATAGCACTTGCAATCCCTAACCAGTTCCAGCGCAGTGTCCGCAATTTTATCGACCAGGAAGTATGCTTTCTCCGCTAGACCGATCCCCCCTTCATAGCCATCGTAGATAAACACAGTAGGATCTTTCGTGTTGGGATGATCGATCGATGACACTCCCCCGATGTCCCACCTGTCGCACATCACGTGAAACGGCATGATCCCGATCATGGCATGCTCTACCCCATGCAATCCGCCCATGAAAACCGTTCTCTTCAATCCACGCTCTGTTTTAGCCTTGAATTTCTCATAAATATCCGGGTCCAGTTTCCGCTTCTCCCAGATCAAATCCTCAAAATACTCGAGGACTGTGAACCACAAACCCACAGTTTTAAATTTCAGGGGCGGCAGATCTATCTCACCAGTTCCAACTATCTTGTCATATCTCATTATCCTGTATGCAATGTAATGCTCAGAAACCTCCACTTTTCCATACGATACTCTAAACTTCCCTATTTCCCGGCTCTTGTATTGTTTGATTATCTCAATATCAATTTCCTTCATCGGTTGGGTGTAATAATCGACGTCTTTTTTCACAACTCTAGCAAGTGTATTTTCGAGATCGAGTTCCTCCACGATATAGGTTTCTCCCTGGTTGAGCAGCACTGCTTCCTTGTGGGCTTCCCGGTATGCCTGCGTTTTGTCCATGGTCTCCAGCAATCTTCCCTCGCAAACAACCTTGTAGATATCCCCGAAAACGTTATCCAGGCTGACGAGATCAGTAGCTCTCCCCTTTCCTGAATATACCCACCCGTTAGGCGTTTCGCTTATCAGACCGGCTTTCTTTAGCGCTTCGATCATTTTGGTAAAATCTTCGCCAAAGAATACGACATCCTTCTCGAGGTCGAGAGGGAGTTCTGATGCCGCGCACATCAAATGCCCGAAGAGAATGTAATCGTTCTTAATGTCGATGATCGCGTGTTCATGTGATTTCTCGAACAAAGCTTTTGGGTGCTTCATGAAGTACTGGTCGAGCGGATCGTGAAAAGCCACCAAAATTGCCATGGATTCATCAGTGCCTCTGCCAGCGCGCCCCGCCTGCTGCCAGGTCGAGATAATAGTCCCCGGAAAACCGGAAATTATCACGTTATCCAGAGACCCAATGTCTATTCCCAACTCGAGCGCATTAGTCGAAGTTATACCCTTCAAATATCCCTCCTTAAGCTTCGTCTCGATCTCCCTTCTCTTCTCTGGAAGGTAACCCGCCCGGTAAGAGGTGATCCGCTCGAGCAACTCCGGGTCCGATTGCTCTAACTCCTTCCTCGCCCAGAAAATTATCAGCTCAGCCATCTTCCTCGAGATAGTGAAACAGATGGTCTGCAGACCCCTCTTCACAAAAAACTTGAACAGGTTTTTCGTCTCCTGATGAGTTGAAAGAGTACCAACGCCATCGAAATAGGGATTATACAATACAAAATACTTGCTCCCACGTGGCGAACCGTCTTCATCGACCAGGTCATAACTTAGCCCCGTAAGATTTTCACTGAACTCGATAGGATTTGCAAGGGTTGCGGTGGATATAATGAACTGAGGGTTCGAACCGTAGTAGCTGCATATCCTTCTCAAACGCCTGATTAGAAAAGCGATGTTCGATCCGAAGACTCCCCTGTAGCGGTGGGCTTCGTCGAGCACCACGAACTCGAGACTGCTCATGAATTTCTGCCACTTATAGTGCCATGGAAGAACGTAATGCAGCTCGTAAGGATTGCTGATTATTATTCGTGAGTTCGCCCTGATGCGGGGTCTTCTGCTTTGCGGAGTGTCGCCATCATATACTTCAGGTTTCAGCTTCAAACCGCTTTCCTTCTCTAATTCCAATAATGTCTTAAATTGGTCATTTGACAGGGCTTTCGTTGGATACAGGTACAGCGCGGTCGCGTTCTCGTTTTTGCCGAGACACTCAAATATCGGGAGATTGAAAGCCATGGTTTTCCCAGAAGCGGTCGGCGTTGTTATCACAACATTCTTCCCCGCTCTGAGTGCCTTGAGTGCTTCACTTTGGTGAGAATAAAGCCTCATCCCCCTGCTATCAAGGAATAGTTTCAGATTTTCGGGTAACTGCTGTTCAAGTTCGCTGTATTGAGTTTGCTTTTCAGGCAGTATCTCAATATGTTCGATGCGGTCCTCAAATTCCGGTTTGAACTTGAATTCGTTTATTATGTATTTAACCATAAGTTTTATTCAATATTAGATTCATATTATGAATTTAAACTGGAATCTAAGATAAAAAAGAAATAAATATAAATGAAGATTTTACCAGACCGTTTTTACTGTATTTATACTTATGAGTTCTTGGTCTTTACTAATTATTATTGCATCATAAATTAATGAAGTCGCAGCTATAATTTTATCATGAATCTCTAACTCTCCAGAAAACTCAATCATAATTTTAAAAACACCAAGATCAAAGGGAACAATCGAAAACCCAGAACCATCTTCAATTATAGAAATAACCTGCTCTAACTCTAATGGAGGCTTATTCTTACCAGTAATATAAAGAAGTTCAGCAAGGACAATCGTTGGTATTAGAATTCCGACTTCACCTTCTTCAGCAAGTTTAAATATATCGTGCGCTTTGGAAGATAGTTTTTTATCTCTTGCAATAAACCATAAAATAGCATGAGTATCTGCGATAAAATATTGTTCAGGCATTATTTTATATTATAAGAAGTTTTAAATATCTCCAATTTTGCTTCTTTAAAAAAATCATCTGGTACACTCCATCCATCCCACAATCCCTCTAATTTCACTTTCTGCTTTTTATCTCTCTTTGAAAGCTTCTTTTTCAATAACTCTAGTCTCTGCTGAATATTCTCAATTTCACTTATTATTTTATCTGAATCTTGTATCATAATATTGACCTCGTGTTAATTACTCTTACTATTGTCAAATGGTTAAATTTATATATTCCAAAACTTTTATATTATAATATAAAACAGCAAATAATAAAATCAACAAATAATTCCAGTATTAATGGAATAATATAGTAAAGAACTCCCTTTTTTTGCTTTCTTTCTGGTTTTTACTTCTAAAATCCTGATTCAGTATTCCTTATTCGTTATTCGTTTTATACTTTACAAATTAACGGTTTTGAAAATTAATAAAGTTACTCTTCCCCCCACTCTTCGTGCAGCTTTGCGAACAATCTTGCCAGCGATATCAGATCCTGCTTGTTATGCTCCACGATGGGCACCAACGTACCAATATTTTTAGTGCTGACGAATTCGTCATAGAAATCAGGTACAAGTGCTCCAGGAACGTCATCAATCCTTTGAATACCAAAGAGATAGCGCTCCAGTGTGCTCAGGCTGCAATCAGGGAATTTCCCCTTCCAGGCGCGACGCGAGAAATGCAGGATATCAAAATGCGGGATCCGAAGACTTCCCTGAATGCCATAATAAGCCAACCGCTCCTCGACGTAAGGTACGTCAAAAGATTTCCCGTTAAAAGTCACTAGCGCTGTCTGCTCGTTCATGTTTTTAATAAAGCCATAAAGCGCTCCGGGTTCTTCCGTAAAATCCCTAAGCAAATACTGCGAAATAACAATTTCATTCCCTTCGACCCTCGCCATCCCGAACAGGATTATCGGGCGGTTGAAGAGTCCCATAGTCTCCAGGTCAAAGAAAATGAAATCCTCCTTCTTGTGAAAACCCGATGTGAACAGTGATAACGGGTGGGATTTCGAATACCAGTGCCCCACAAGCTCAGATAGTTTCAAACAATCAGCACTTTCGAAAGACCGAAGGCATTCCTCCGCCCTCTTTTTATAAACGGGGTGTTTTACCAGGTCTTTAATTGTATGATAACCATCATTTTTAAGCATGGTTTCAGTTACATCGCCAATGCCGTAAATCAACTTCATAGAGTTTAGCAGCTTTTTTTTCAACTTTTCCGGAGAAATAATATCGAAATCGATCTTGAACCGGCTTTCAATATGATAACATATCCCGTGAGGAGTGTTTAGCACGGTTCCATTAAAAACATCATCGAAGGTTTTGCCTTTGTACTTTTTTCTAAGTTTATTCTTTAGCTGTTCCGCTTTTTGAAAATCCCCCGGGTGTACGATATTGCTACCCGATGGCACGAATTTACCGCCTTTTCCATCCTCCTCATCAGTGATCTCGTACTCCCTGACCTCTTTGAGGCGCTTCTTCCACTTCTGGGATAGTTTTTCTATCAGTTCGTCGCGTTCTTTATCTTCAGTTGGCATTGTTCAAACCTCAAATCCGTAGAGTTAATCGCAAAAATTAACCTCAAGAATAATATATTATTTGAGAAGTATGTGAAAAGGGAAAAAATGTAAAATTGTTCGTCAATGAAATTAACCGCAGATTAACGCTGATAAACGCTAATATAAAAAAAGAAAAAACCTTCTTCTGACCATATCAACACATCATTATTTTTTCAGACTGTATATCATTTAGCTATCTAAATATATTTAATGCCCGTTTTTTTTTGTGTTAGGTTTGATGGTGTTTTTGTCCATTCCCTTCGAACCACCAACACCCGAAAATGTCATCCAGAGTGTAAAGTGGATATGCAAAGGATCACCATAAGATAACTTTATAGGAAGTATTAAACCTATAATAAAATTATCACGTGGGATCTTACTCCAGAGTAAAGCAAGCTTATTCAAATGCAAATACGCTTATCAATTGCGCTTGTTTGGAGTAGAATCATTCAACATTTTTAGTGGGGAGTTAGGGGAAATAATCAATAGTCAATCGTAAATTAAAACGTCCCCTTTAAAACGGGTTAATCTCTGAGCTGAAGCACCGATCTTTTAGCAGTTTTTCTTCTAAAACTCCAAGATGGCTATAATTATATATCAGAATCCTATTGTTTTTCCAATATTCAATTTGACTTTTTCTAAATCCTGTTTTGAGAGAGCACCTAGTTTTTGGACTATCATATTCTGTTTTATTGTTTGAATAATCCCCGCAACAACAGAAGGGTACAACAATCCTGCTTCTTTCCAACTATCTATCTTGGTATCACCAAATAAGATTCTTTTAACATTACTGGTAATACCTAAAATTATAACTTCCTGACGGCTTTTATGATAATCATCACTACTTATTATTAGGGCTGGTCTTTTTTTAGTTTCTGTTCCTTCAGAGAATACAACTTCTACAAGAACAACATCACCATGTTTAAATTTGGTCATAGGATGCATCCTTTTTATTATCCCATAGTTCCTTTAGAACAGTACTAATATTAGTAGTAATACTATTCAAATGTTTATCTTCTTCTATTCTAATTTGTTCCCGGACGGCTTCAAGAACATATTCTCTAATTGTTTTGTCATGTATAACTGAATATGCTTTAATTTTTCTATGTTCTTCTGGTGATAGGTCGATACTTAGTCTTTTTCGTTTTAAGGCTGTTTCAGGCATTTTTTTCACCTCCTAACGCCAATTTAACACATTTCATATAATGTGTCAAGACACAAATGTTAATTTACCCAAAATTTTGTCTCAAAATTTTGGATGTCGTTAATCCTTAATCTCGAAGCTGAAGCACCGGGATTTTGGAAGTTTTCTTCAAAAACTTCTCTTTACAAGCCAAGGCTCTGCCTTGGATACGAGTCTAATTGCTAAACCCCTTATATTACAATAAATTAGAAAATTGTCAAAGAGCATAGTAAACATTAAAATCAGTTGTAAATTTAAATGAATCACAACATTACACTAAAATCATAAAATAATAGGAAAATACCCCTTATATAGAACTACGCTACCATATAGTATCGACAAGGCTAATTTTTTGTATCATTTTATCTTTTGTAATTATTTTTACATCTTCTTTTTGAATCTTTTTATAATTAATTGCAGAGGTTATGATAATACTATCGTGCATTTCCAGATTTGCATCCATTTTTTCAACTATATCTTCATTAAGGGGTAATATTATGCAATTATAATCAGAAGTTATTTCGGAAAAAACCTTCTTAAACTTATTAAGGATTTTAAATTTTCTAAAGATATATTTCAGTTCTGCCATTACGATAGAGGGGATCAGAAATTGATTTCCTCTAGTTTCTAAAATTTTACGGGCTTTTCTTCCTAGTTTATCAGGATTTTCAAAAAACCAGTATATTGTGTGAGTATCAAGCAAATATTTCAATTAAAAACCCTTGGCATTATATTTGAAAGATTTTATTTCTTCAAGTGATAAATCTGTTTCATTCTTCAATATTCCAGCAAGTGTAATAAAACCTTTGTTGTTGTTTCTTTTAGAATTAACGATTACAGATTTAAGCTTTTCGAGTTCTTTCTCTATTTCATAAATTTTGTATTCTAACAATGTTTTTTCCATTTTAACTTCCCGCGTGTAAAAGTTTAGGAATTATGCAAATCTAATATAATGCTAACAGTTTCAATTTACAAACTTTTTTTTAGTTTTTTTTTTGCATTTTCTTTACCCTATATCCAAAATTTTGTTTCAAAATTTTGGATGTCGTAATCCTCTTTAAATCGAGTCTAAATGCTAAATAATATGAGAGGCCAAGTAGTGAGAATATTGCGTGGAGTCGTAATCCTCTTTAAATCGAGTCTAAATGCTAAATACCTTATATTACAATAACTTATAAAATTGTCAAAGAACATAGTAAACATTAAAATCAGTTGTAAATTAAAATGAATCATAACATTACACTAAAAACGTCAAAAAGTACGAAAATCGACTTAATTTTGATTCTAAAAACCAGGAAAAAATGGCTGATTTTTAGTTATGTCATTGATATACAATGATATAGTTTTACGAAAATCAAAGACCATTTTGGGAATTTTGGGGATTTTCGTAAAAATCATATAAGCACAAAAAATGTGCATTCATAACTCACTACTATATAGTAACTTACGGTTGTACCAAAATGTACAAAAGCGAAATTTACGAAAATCGCTTCAACTAATAACTCAAAATGGGTATTTGCGTACTTTTTTCAAAGAACCATTAAAATACTAAATATCAAATAACTAATTTACTTACATACAGTTACAGGCAATTTCGCCTTTTTCAAATTTTACGAAAATCGATTTTAGTATTACAGACATAATCACAATCATATATTAGGCTTATTCCGGAGAAAGTCAAGAATAACCGTTTTTTTCCCAACGCTATATCCAAAATTTTGTTTCAAAATTTTGGATTGGTAATCCCCTTTAAATCGGGTCTATATTTCTCATGCACCCAGACGGCAGGCGATGATAGCACCCAGACGGCAGGCGGTCGTAATCCCCTTTAAATCGGGTCTATATTTCTCATGCGCTGGACAAAATGACAAGAATGGAGTGGGGATACATGAAGGGCGTCGT
>JAFGQG010000200.1 GCA_016935765.1 bacterium | reverse complement strand
GAACCCTTACGGAATGTAATGTATATTCGTGCATTAGTGATGTTCTTTTTGTGATAACACACGAAGTACCTGTGATTTTCTGTTGGATTCTAACACCCCTCGTCATTGCGAGGCTCTTATGTCACGCCGCGGCAATCTCACCAATGCTATTGTGAGATGACACAAGAAGTTCCTGAGAGTTTGTGTTGGATTCGTATGCTTTAGAGACACACCCCACCACTGCGTGGTCCCCCCCTCTCAAGAGGGGACTTTCTGCTGTATTCTTATACTGACGAGATTGCCTAAAACCAGCGATAGACGGTTAGGGGATTTTTGAGGGTTGTGGGTTTTCTTTATTTATTATATCCAGCCCCGAATGGGGCGAGGTACTACAGCCCAGGTTGAAAGCTTGGGTAAAATATTGAGCACAAAAACACAAGCCCCAAAGAGGGCGGAGTAAATTCCAAAGTCTGCAGGAACGCATCCCGCTAAAGCGGGAGAACGACCCTTGACCTTCTGCACAAAAATTGTGCATCGCGTACAACTTCTGTGCATAACCCGAAACACACAGAATACGTAACTCCTTACAAATCAACGGATTTATAGTTTGGCACGGTGTTTGCATTATAATTGGGCGGAAGAAACGAAGATTGAAAAATGGATTATAAGAAAGAAGAAAATAGGAAAATTGGAAATTGGAAAAATGCGAAAATTGGAAATTATCAATCGTAAATTATAAAGGAGAAAGTGATGAGAACGATAAATTTAGCACTTAAATTAATTTTAATCATAATCTCAGGGATAACCTTCATGGCATTCTGGGGGTGTGAGTGTTACGAGTGTGGGGATTGTGACGATTGCTGGTGGTGTGACGACACACCCCCGCCAGTGCCATATAACGTGCATAGCGTTACCAGGGACGAAATGGTTTCCTTATACTGGACACCGCTCAGTTACTGCGACCTGGAAGGTTACCGTATTTACAGGGGAAGCGAACCAACCGGCTACTACGATTTCATCGGTGAAACGTACTCCGCATGCTTTAACGACTACAGCGCCTGCAACGGCGTAACCTACTACTACGCCATCTCATCATTCGATGATAACGGAAACGAGAGCGAACTCTCCTACGACCTTATCTACGATACCCCGCGCCCGGAAGGATACGGTGTTGTGCTCTGGGATACCGACGGGTACCCGAACGACGCCGGCTACGACTTCTCCGAATATATCGTCAGGGAGTGGGACTACCCATCCACTGACATTTACCTCGTTTATGAAAGCGGTACCTTTTACATCTATCCCGGGAACTCGATGACCGACCTGCTGAGTTACGGGTATATTTCGTCCCTCGATGAAATAGACATCGCACCCGAGGACGGCTGGGTGCGCTCCCGGATTCCCGTAAGCTCCGGCTACGGTTACTGCGTCTGGACATGCGACAACCACTTCGCAAAGATCCGTGTTACGCGAACTGACTCACCTGATTACATCCGCTTCGATTGGGCGTACCAGACCGACACCGGCAACCCGGAACTCAAGTACGGCGAAAAAAGGATAAGCATTCATGAGAATCAAGAGAGTACCCCTGGGACAATGAACCCGGAAAACAACAATGACAAATGAGAAAGAAAAAGAAATAAACACAGATCACTTAGATGAGAATTGATTACACAGATGAAGAATAAGAAGGCGAATAAAAGAGAATGGCTGATAAGAAATGATAATGAATAATAAACAAACAAAAACCAGCTTTATTTCGCGCAACCGTTGGACGCTAAATCCCACTTATGCGGGAAGCTTCTCGGCGGTTAAACCCATAACGATTTTAAAAGGAGTTAAAATGAAAAAAATAGCGTTAATACTGGCAACCGCAGCTCTCATACTGGGCGGCTGCATGACCCAACTCCAAACTGGGACCGTGATGGCTGAGCCGTGCATCCATATCGAATTCGACTGGTGGGATTGCTACGACTGCTACGATCACTGCGACGGATGGCACTGGGTACGCTGCAACTGCTGTGATTGCTGCGACTGCGAATGCTGGTGTTGGAGACCGACCTTCTGGTACTGCCTCTTCCACGACTGCTCAAGGCCGCCAAGACAATGGTACCATCACAGAACATACATCGACGGCAGGTGGAGATATTACACCGAAAACGGCTCGTACTATCACTACACCCCCCAGGAAGGGATCTTCGTGACCAGGCGAGGCATGGAGAGAGCAACTCCCGACCAGCGGGAGAAGAGTACCGGTTTCCGGGAAGCAGAACGCGCCGAACCATCACGGGAATACCGCACTGCCGACAAGGTGGTAAGGTCCAGCGCCGAGAAGAAGGAGGAAGAGCCGGTTTACAGAACGAAGAGTTCGTCCGGTTCATCCAGCTCATCTAGAAGCGCCCCAGCCAGCCGCACGAAATCCTCATCATCGAGCAGCCGAAGCAGCTCGTCCAGCTCATCGAGAAGCAGTAAATCCACAACGAGGAGGACGAAATGAAAAAGGCATTTTTGATAGTACCGCTAATACTAGGTATTCTTCTGGTTGGAATTCAAGGAGTGTTCGGAGAGCCTGACAATGCTGGAAGGAAGATAGAGAGAATTATACACGATCCGGTCCCGCCTGATTACAACTCCGGGATAGACGTCTGGCTGAACAAATCGGGCGGCTCGAGTTACAGGACCGGCGAGGAGATCCGCGTCTATTTCAGGAGCGAGTACAGCGGGTACGTGGTGATTTACGATATCGAGCCCGACGGAAACTGCAGCATTTTATTTCCATATTACAGCAATGACAACAATTACGTTCATGCGGGAAGGACCTACAAGATTCCGGGCAGAAGGGATAATTACACGCTGAGAGTTTCGGGTCCGGCAGGATTAGAAACCATAATCGCGGTACTGAGTCCATGCCCCATCTATGATTACCAGGGTTACGGGAGGAAGATCGCCAAGCTAACAGATTCGGGAAGGACCGAAGAAGGTATAAAGCGTATAATTCACGATCCAGGCTGCAACCGCGCGATCGACCAGGAGCATTTCTGGGTGATGAACAATTATCATTCTCCTAATCCGCCATACTGCCCCAACTATCTTGGTTCGGTTTACATTTCATCCTATCCTGCCGGCGCGATGGTTTCAGTTGACGGCTACTATTACGGTATAACGCCGTTGACCGTCTTCCTGCCCTGCGGATCACACGGGATCGCTCTTAAACACCAATATTTTCCCGAATACCGCCAAAAAATCAGGATAAACTCCGGTGGAAACAAAACCATTTATGCAAACCTATCGGAGAATTAAACGCGAATGAAAACCTTACACTTGACAAATGAAATCCGAGGCATTATTATTAGAATAGATTATTCTGGAGCTAAATGAGAATGAAGAAACTTACAACAACAATCGTACTGATATTGATCATACTGCTTGGCGGTTTCGCTTTCGCGGTGGAACATGAGGAGAACACCCAGGCGGGGGAATCTGCAAATGGAAAATACACCAGTGAAGTCAAGGAGAGTACGAAAGTTGTAAGTGAGAAGAAGGATTCAGATGAAGGGGAGGGATTATCCACCTTTTTAAAGAGCCTGTTCAACGCTGTTCAGGAAATTGAAAGCAACGTTTCTGAAGGGTCTTCAAGAGAGAGTTCGAGCAAAAGCAGCGAGTCTGCAAGCAGCAAAGGATCATCGAAGGTTTCGAAAAACAAGACCAATTACGATTATTTCGAGGATGAGAATGACAACGGTATAGACGACAATTTAGAGAGCAGCAAGTCCAGTTCGAAAGTCAGCACGAGGAGCAAGCCTTCATCATCTTCGAGCTCGAGAAGCGGGGATACTAGCAAAAGGGTTAAGTGAAGTATTAAGCCGCAAAAGAATTAAAATATGGGTGTATGTCGGAGGAAAAATTTTTCAATTATCAATCATCCCCTTTGGGATAGCGAACCATTCAATGTGAATGGTTAGGCATCCTACGGGACAGGCGGCATGAAATAAAAACGAACTTCCTGTTCGTTAAGTCTCTGCAATGACGATGATTTTTGTGTTGTTTGTATTAAATTTAATTTCCCAAATTGGTTTTCCAATTGGAGGAAAATAATAAATAGCTCTACTCCCAATATTCTATATCCCAACCCTTCTCCTCAGCGATTTTTCCCAAATCCTTAGTAGGATTAACTGCTACCGCTTCTCCGAATAAGGATAAATGGTGGGCGTCACAGTGGTGGTTTCCGAAAGCTGCTGAGCTTTTGAAATCCAGCTCCAGGTCCTTCGCGACTCCTTTTAGTAATTGGGTTTTACGTTCCCCGAAAGGATGGAGCCCATCAGCTTCCCCTGTATAGTGCCCCTTGCTAGTCTTCAGCTTGCAAGAAATGAGAAAAGTAGGTTTCAAAAAATCGCCAAGCGGCACTGTCAAATAGTCCGGAGATCCACTCATTACCAGAATTTTGTATCCATTAGCCCTGTATTTTTTAATTTTCTCAAGACCCTTTTCAGATATCATGGGTATGATCATTTCCTTCACGAATTTCCTGCCTTCGTCCCACGTTTTGTCTTCCCTCAGACCTTTCAGGTAATACTTATTGTTAATGAAAGCCTCCATTTTATCTTTGCGCGCCCACTTTATCAGTGCGTGAAAGAAGTACCTTAAGTAATTCAGGAATGGTATTTCGAGTTTCTTTATCTTATGCAGAAGGAATCTATACTCCATGGATTTACCGGGGAGAAGCGTTCCGTCAACATCAAATACTGCCCAATGCGCCATTGTTTATCCTTACTGAAGTTGTAATATTGGTTACCATAGCACCTCGCAAGTAACAGGTTTAAACGGAAAAATATAAAACATTGCCCGTGCAAAATCAAGTATGAAAAGATGAGAGACCAAATGAAAAGAAACAAATAATTGGAATTTTACGCAATAATTTTATATAAGGGTATAAAAGCATATATTTAAAAAATTTAATTAAGGGTTGACATTCGTTTTATTGTATATATTTTTATATGATAGGCAAATGATATTTAAAGAAGAAAAAAATTAAGGAGGCGTTATGTTAAGGAAATTGGCACCTATTATCTTAATACTATTATTAGTGCCCTGTTTGTGGGCAGATGAAGCCGAACTCATTTTAGAGAGCAAGATCGCCATGGGACCGGTAACCTCGGTAAGCGCAAGCGGGAACATAATCTACGCAGGTATAACCAGTAACGTAAACGTATATGACATTTACAACGAGGCTGTTCCCCAATTGATGTATTCAATAAACGGTCATAACAGCATGATCAGGCAGATCGAAACACAGGGGGACAAGCTGTATGTAATCTGGGAAGGCGAGGGACTGTTCATATTTGATATTTCCAGTCCGTACCGACCTAGTGAGATCGGGAGTTTCACTGAAAAGACCAATATCATCAAGTCTTTTACGGCGATGTCCATCGATGGTGATCTCGTATATCTCGCCGGCAAGGATTACTTCACTATACTGGATTGCAGCACCCCAGCTACTCCGTTAGTTCTCAGCCTGTTCAAATTACCGGTGCCCCCCACCGCGATAGACCAGGAGGACGGTAAACTATGGGTAACCACCGCGAAGAACGGGATGGCGGTTTACCAGGTAACTAATCCACGGACCCCCAAGCTTATCGGGTATCAGAAGGGGCATTACACTTCTATAGACGCTTATGAGGGCATGATCTTCTATGGGCGCACAAATAAGAAGGAAGCTGGCGAGAAGACCATTCTACCCAATGTTTTCACCATACCTTTCAGAGCTCCCGAATGTGTTCAAGCTCACGAAAATTATCTTTTCGTCGGGGGATTGGCAAACTGGTCCATATACACCTGGAACAGGAAAGAAAGAACCCCGAAAATGCTTTATAACCAATCAAATACACCGACTTTCGATTTTCTGTACAGGGATGATATTATCTATCTCGCAAACAGTTTCAAGGGCTTGAACGTTTATGACGTCACCAAGATGGATTCCCCTTCCCTCATCGGTTCTGTTCAAACACATGACCGACCAAACAGGCTTTGTTTCATAGGCGATACCGTGTACATTGCCGCAAACCAATCGCACATCGTAAGGTATGACATCACGAACACGAAATTCCCGTGGGAACTTGAACCGATAGTGGTTCCCGGTCTGGCAAGAGTGTGGTCAGTGGTCAATTCTAACGATAAGCTTTTCGTTATGGGTCCAAAATATTCATCCAGGAACTATATCTACATGGTGATTATAGACCCGGTCTCAAAAGAGGTGCTTGTAGATTACGAGATTCCTTACAGCCATGATCTCACAGATATCTCCACTATGCACATCCACGACAATATCTGCGCGGTGAACCTGGGTAAAGGCGGTATTGAAATACTTGACATCTCCGACATCAAAAATATTCAATCACTTTCTCACATATACAAAGGCGGAGCAGAGTTCTTCGACATAGAATTCTACAACGATCTTATTTTTACTTCTGACTATAGAGGCGGCTATCATATATACGACATGACAAACCCCAAGCTGCCGGAAAGGATCTCCACCATTCAAACCAGCAACAGCGGCGGAAACGGTATAGAAATCGTATGGCCATATCTGATAGCTTCGGATGGCGATTCCGGTGTAGTGGTGATAAGTATAGCAAAACCTGATAATCCCTCGGTTGTAAAGAGAATTCCCTCGCGGTGGGGAACCGATATTGCAGTCGATGAAAACTACATTTACATGTCAGACGGCACCGGACAGCTAAAGCTTTATGACATCTCGAACTTGCCGGAAATTCAGCAGGTTGCTGAACTCCCTGAATCAGGCTACTGGACGCATGTTTATCTCAAAGACGGCTTTATTTATGGTATAGATATTCACCATGGAGTTTATATTTACAGGGTGGAAAGAGGACCCGAAGCAATAGCAAAATCACGCATTAAACCCGGAAACATCACACTTTACGAAAACTACCCCAATCCGTTCAACGCTCAAACCATGATAAGCTTTTATCTTGAGAACGAAACCAAAGTAAATCTCTCTATTTATAACTTACTGGGTCAGAAAGTAGAAACTCTCATAGACAACACGCTTCCCGCGGGAGAAGTAGACCTGAGATGGGACGCCAAGGATCACCCATCAGGGGTTTATTTCTATGTTTTGAAAACCCCCGGGAAAGAGATCAGGAAACAGATGGAAATGGTTAAGTAACCTGTTCATTAAAAAGAGATAATATAATAGTTTACGAAAACCCCCATTTAACTGGGGGTTTTTGTTTTAATAAGGTGATTGAGAATAAACTATATGATTATAGGGGGTTATGATAATGCTGCCAGAATGGATCGAGATCGAGGGTGTTGGGAAGGTATTATTCGAGCGAAGTGGACGGGCAAGGCGGCTCAATGTTTCAATACAGCCTTTCAGGGGAGTAAGGGTTGCCGTTCCATACAATGTTTCACTCAGGAGCGCAGTAGAATTCGTGAAATCCAGGAACGCCTGGATATGCCGGAATATGAGGAAAATCAAACAGTTCGAAACGAATGCTCGGGACCTCGGATGGAACGATAAACCTGTGAACGTGGAAGAGGCGTGGAAAACTCTGACCGGCAGGTTGGAAGAATTAGCAAGTGAGAACGGTTTCAGGTATAATAAGGTATGCATAAGAAACCAGAAAACCCGCTGGGGGAGTTGTTCATCGAGGGGGAACATCAGCTTGAACATGAATCTCGTGAGGTTGCCTCAACATTTAATGGATTACGTGATCCTGCACGAGTTGGTCCATACGAGGATAAAAAGCCACAGCAAAGAGTTCTGGACGGAGCTGGGTAAATTCGTTAATGATGTAAAGGCTCTCAAGAGAGAAATGAAGCAATATCTGCTGCCATTGGCGAAAAAGTAGTTATTTAATGGGCATTCTAACAAGTTGGTGTTGACATATCGAGTTGTATGTTTTAGATTAAAGGTGTTAAAATATCTCAATAAATTATGAAAACCATGGTAATTTTTTGAAGGAGGAAGAGAGATGAATGGCGAGCTATGGTGGATATGGCTGATAATTGCAGCGGTTTTCATTATTGGTGAGATTTTCACTGCAGGTTTTTTTCTTTTCTGGTTCGGACTCGGCGCTATAGTAGCTTGTATTTTAGCGATTATTGGGCTTGGTCCTGCATGGCAATGGGGAAGTTTTATTGTAATTTCAGGAGTACTATTTGCAGTTTCCAGGAGATTCGCAGAGAAATTCACCAAGAAGCAACCGCCAGGTATCGGCGCTGACCGATTGATTGATAAGACGGGTATCGTTCTGGAAACCATTGACAATGACGAAAACACAGGACTTGTAAGGATCGGCAAAGAAGAATGGAGAGCGGAAAGCGATAGCGGCATGATCATACCTGAAAGCGCTAAGGTTAAAGTCGAACGTGTCGATGGAACCCATTTGATCGTTAAAATCTATAGCGAGGAGGGATAAAATGATAGCTTTGTACATTGTTATAGCAATTGTGATTTTTATTATTGCTGCTAGTGGAATAAAGATTGTTAGACCCTGGCAGAAGGGATTAGTTGAAAGACTCGGGAAATACCAGCGGACTGTAGATAGTGGCTTGACTATTATCGTTCCCTTCATGGAAAAAATGATTAAGGTCGATATGAGGGAACAAGTGGTGGATGTCCCTCCGCAAGGGGTTATTACAAAGGATAACGTTGTCGTTGAAGTGGATGCTGTAATTTATTACGAAGTAACTGACCCGGTGATGGTTACTTATAATATCGCCAATTACTACCTGGCAATCATAAAGCTTGCGCAGACAAATTTAAGAAATGTGGTTGGCGATCTTGCGCTCGACGAATCTCTCATCTCGAGGGACGTAATAAACTCGAAGCTCCGGCAGATCCTTGATGATGCAACCGACAAATGGGGCACCAGGGTTACACGCGTGGAGCTTCAAAGGATCGAACCGCCCGTGGACGTTACGGAAGCTATGCACCGGCAGATGAAGGCAGAGCGCGACAGGCGCGCGATGATCCTGGAAGCGGAAGGCCATAAACGATCAGCTATTCTTAAAGCCGAAGGAGATGCGGAAGCTATCAAGAAAGTAGCGGAAGCTGAAAGGTTTAAAAAGCTTACAGTGGCAAAGGGAGAGGGAGAAGCGATCACTACCGTCTATAAAGCCATCCACGATGGAAATCCAACGAACGACCTTATCGCTATTAAATATCTTGAAGCTTTGGAAGCGATAGCTAACGGTAAGGCTACAAAGGTTTTCTTGCCAATCGAGGCGTCAGGAATACTGGGTAGTATTGGTGGTATCGGAGAGATATTGAAGGAAAAGGTAAATCGAGTTCCTGAACCACCCGAAACGCATTATAGAGGTCAGTGAGGGTCAAAAGCCCTTAAGGGCTTTAGATAATTGAAGCAAGTGAATTCATGCACATTGTTACCCCCTTGAATGGGACCGGCACGGGCAAAAGAGTGTTAACGCCCTTTGCTCCAGAACAATACTCACATAACTGGTCATCCTAAAAACAGGAAAAAATACTTGATTACTCCTCGAAAAAATATATCTTGTTCCCTGTGTAATAATCCAAACTTAAGTGTTCGAATAAAATGACTAAGCTTTTGACAAAGGGGTTTCGAATGAAAAAACCAGTGCTCATTTTACTATTCCTTATCATAATAACCAATCTCTACGCCGATATTCCCGGCGAAATGAACTACCAGGGGAAAATTACCGACACACTCGGTGTAGCAAGAAACGGTTATTTCACAATGACATTCAAGATTTTCGATGTTCCTGCAGGAGGCGATTCCCTCTGGACGGAAACCCATGATTCCGTCCTGGTGCATAAGGGGCTCTTTGATGTTGTACTCGGCTCGATCAATCCGATTGACCTCAACTTCGATGATCCATACTGGCTGGAGATAGTGGTTGAAGGAGAGGTACTTACTCCAAGGATTAAATTTGCCGCAGTCCCTTATGCTTTCAGTTCTGCATCGACAAATTTTGCTGATTCTTCCGGTGCGATAGACTGGGGGAATATCACTTCAATGCCCGGTGGCTTTGCCGATGGAATCGACGATACAGGAGTCGTGAACTGGGATACATTGAACGCTTTTTATGATACTTTGCACCTTCAAACTGCTGGAAACTCAAGGGTTCATTGGGATAATCTCACTGATGTGCCTGCTGGCTTCGCGGACGGAGTTGACAATACTGGGGGGGACGACGCCCTGACAATCTCGCTGACCGCAGCCGATACTATCGCAATAGGAAATGCCGTCTATTGGGGGGACAATAACTCGCTTCCCGGGTTCAATTACTTCACCCCTATCTACATCGACAACACGGCATCATCACCGCTGTATGAATACCAGGTCGAAGTAAACATAGGTCCTTCAGCCACAGGTTTCTGGTCCCACGTGAATGCCGACGGGAGCGATATCCGTTTCCTCGATGGCGACCGCATGACATTTCTCCATTACTGGGTCGATGATTGGTCGTATCCAATGACAGCAACTGTCTGGGTACGCGTACCATATATCCCCGCGCAGAAGCTTAAAGTAATTTACCTCTACTACGGGAATAGTACCGCGACGCTACTTTCTGATGGCATTTCGACATTCGACTACTTCGAGCAGTTCGACGTTCTGGATACAGTAAGGCATTGGGAAAAACACAACACTGTCTATTCATCGGGTACTTGGGGCAAGGAAATAGAGGCAGCTATCGGTTCTCCAGCGCCATGCTTCAGGGTTTGGAGTGAAAGCTCCGGGTCACACGGCGCTGTTATACATTGGTCAAGAGTGGATGGCTTATCAGTATCCGATCAGTATTCCCTTCACTACTGGGTGCAAAGCGAGAATTCCCTCGCGGAAGGATCGGCTACAATAAGAATCTACGACGATTCTAAATCGTCAAGCAATACAGCTTTTTGGAGACCGGGCACCAACATCACTGAGGAATCTGATTACGCATTTACTCCAACAACCTCCACTATTTATATCTACCTGAGATTCTGGGATTCACAGGTTGGCTGGAATATGTCTGCCCGTTGGGATGACCTCCGCATCAGGAAGAACATCTCCCCCGAACCTACTGTTATAGTGGGTATGGAGCGAAACGCAACCTCGACTGGTTTGTGGCGCGCTCGTTCCGGAGACGGGGACCGCTGCATCGGCGTGGCTACCAGCGCCGGAAATCCCGGGGAAGCAGTCGATGTGTGTACATACGGAACCGCCGCCGGATTGAGTGGATTGGTCGCGAACAGGTTGTATTATATCACTGATAGCCCCGGTATGATGGACACAACTCCATCGGCTTTTGTTGCACCGGTGGGAGTTGCAACATCTGCTAACGAACTGAGAATAAAAAGATAAAATTTTAAAAGAAAGCGCAGTAATCGGAATGTATAGATTGGTAGTCCTTTTAATTGCTGTATTAATGATGAGTGCTTACGGGCAGGAAGAATGGGAAGTAACGCTGGAAGTCGATGGCGGTGAATCGCTGGTTTTCGAAAGGATTTTCGGCATTGCAGACGGGGCAACGGATGGCTACGATGTACTTCACGACATGCCCATCTTCTTTGGTGGCGAGGATCCTATGGTCTATTTCCCCGAAGACGTACCGGTGATCTCCGGCTTATCCACAGACTTGAGAGACAACCGCCTGGGAAGGCACACATGGAATCTGGTCTTCCAGAATATGCCTGCCGCTGCCGTAAGCTGGGAGGCGGAATCGCTGCCCGAGGAGGGAGCGTTCGAGCTGGGGATCATTCTCCCCGACTCGATGCCCGGGGAATGGCAGGACATGAGGCTGCTCTCAAGCGCTGAAGTACCGGCTGGGGAGGAGATTCTCCTTCGGTGGACCGCTCCCGCCGGCGATGATACAATCCCCCCGTACGTAACCGCCTGGTCCCCTTCCGACGGCGCTGCAGGTGTACCAAGGGAAACCGACATCTACTGCGAGGTGCGCGACGATTTCTCCGGTGTGGATGAAGGCACCATCGACCTCATCGTAGATGGCATTAACGTTGGTTTCCTGACTTCCATAGACTCCATCGAGGGCGGCTACTCGGTCAGCTATGATCCGCCGCTGGACTTCGGTTGGGACGCAAATGTCGAGGTGGTTCTGAACGCTTTAGACCTCGCCGACCCCAGCAACAGGGTTTCAGATACGATGAGGTTCACTACCATCTCAGATTCTGTTTTCCATAGGATAGACGGCTACGTGCAGACTGGCGATCCACCTGATGGTGTCGTAGGCGCTATTGTAACTCTCACTGATTTCATTTCGATTGACCTCGTGGATACCACCGAAGACCGCGGCTATTTCGACTTCGGGAATTTTAACACGCTTGCAGCAACTATTACGGCTTCGGCAGATGGCTATGATCCCTCGACTGTGTGGCTTTACGTAGATAGCGATACCACAGTCATGATAAGTCTGTCTGAAGCCGCGCCCCCGGAAGTCCTCGTGATCGACTACGATTCGGGGCTGGAACCGCACTATAACGAAGGTGAGAGTGAATACTACGGCGAAGAAGTTGTGATAACCGACCTGCTGAATAGTGCTGGTTACAGGTATGAACTTACGGAGCAGAATCCCGATATAACATCACTGCCTTTGGACGCATTCAAGTTTGTGGTACTGATAACCCCCGCGCGAACTGATGGGTCTCACGAGGTAATCTCCAACGCTGAGTTGAATGCACTCATCAACTGGCTGCAGAACCATAACCGCATGCTCTGGATCGCTCCGGACGGCGGCGCCGATTACGCCAATGGCACTGCTGTCGGAGCTGAATTTTATTCACTGTTCGGAGCTGTGTATGAATCCGATGGGCGCGCTGCCGAACCTTCGGGAAACGTGGGGCGGATATATGGCGCAGGCGGGGACTTCTTCTTCGATGTGGATATGGAGTATATGGTCAACTCCCCCGCTGATAACTACATCGACGAGATCTCCGCGGTTGATGACTCGAGTAAAGTTGTTCTCGAAAGCGACGAGGAACCGACACCCCTTGAAGCTCCCGGACGAATGGTATGGAACGAACGGGAAGTACGGAGAACTGTCCTCTGCACAGTGCTCTTTGGCGGCATGGTCGATGCTTTCTTCCCGAACACTGCTCTCAACATCATGCGGAATAGCATGGGATTTCTGGAAGAGCAGGTTGCGGTAGATGAACAGCCTATCAAACCTGATAAGCTGGAATTGATAGCGTACCCCAACCCTTTCAATGGTGCGATTTCAATAGAAATTGCCAGCGGAGGGATGTTTCATGAAGCGCCCGTACAATTGGAGATCTTTGATATTAATGGGAGATTGGTAGGACAATCCCCCATAACCCCCCTTAATGAGGGGGGATCATACTGTTTCCGAACTTTCTCCTGGTCCCCCGATGAATCAACCCCCACTGGTATTTATTTGATGAGAGCGAAAATCGGCAACCAAACGGTTAGTAAAAAAGTATTATATTTGAAATAAATTTCACTGGAAATTTATCGTGGGTCCGTTCAGTTATTGACAGCCTTTATTTTGATATATATATTATAATTTGCAGATAACAAGAGAGGATAAAAATGGTTTATCGTATAATCATTGAAAAAGGGGAGGATTTTGGTTTTGTAGTACATTGCCCCGCTATTCCCGGGTGCCATTCACAAGGACATTCCATCGAAGAAGCTGTTGAGAATATCAAAGATGCGATTCGCGGCTGTTTATCGGTTCAAGAAACGGAAGAAAATTCACCGGAATATATCGGAGCAATGGAAATAACGGTATAATGCCTAAACTTCCTATAATATCAGCTTCCAGTGCAATTAAAGCTTTTGAGAAAGATGGGTGGGTTATTCAAAGAAAAGCACGGGGAAGTCATATCATTATGAAAAAGGAGGGCTGGCAGACGACCCTTTCCGTTCCTAATCACAAAGAATTAGATAGAGGTCTGTTACGAGCTCTAATTAGGGATGCAGGTCTGACTGTGGATAAATTTGTAAAGTTACTCGGGAAGTAAAAAAACTGAATTTGTGAATTAACAATAATCAAAAAGATTTCAATTCAAATTCTAAAAAATGCCCAACTCAATTTCAAAATCTATATAATAGTAATTATATTATTTTCATTAGGCCAAATTGCTGAAGCAGAAAGCCAAAACGATAATGTTGAGAACTTAGTTGCACAATTTAATAAAATTTCCTCGAGTTTTCTTGATGGCGATTCAGTATTTTATAACCACAACTTTGAAATTCCTGGTTATCTGCAATGTAAAAAATGTCAATATTATTTTGGGAATGCCCCGTTTAATAAAAATGAAACTTATGATACTTCTGATTGTATTTGTTGTGAATTAGTTGACGACAAAGAATTCCTGCTCGACAATCTACATTTAAGTTTAATATTTCAGTTTGTTTTTGAGGATATTGTAATACTATCTATTCCCCAGCGTCAAATACAATCCAATGATAATTCTATAAATTCGGAGGATAACTAACTTCAAACGGTTAGTAAAAAAGTACTGTATTTGAAATAAATCCCACCAGGAATTTTCCCCGGAGCACTTCAATAATTGACATCCTAATTATTTTACTTATATTTTTGTCAATGTACGGAAAGTGAATACAAAAGTATTTTACCAAATAGACTTGGAGTGTGTATGAAAAAGCTTGTTTTAATTACTCTTTGCATTTTAGCCTTAGCTGTATCGAGTCAAGCACAGGGAACGAAGACCTGGACCGGAGAACACGGTTCCAACTGGAATAATCCCCGCAATTGGGACCCACCGGGAGTTCCAAATGCCTCGCATGCTGTTTTTATAAATCGTGACAGCCCAAGCTGCACATTCCCAGATGGCAACGTTACCACGAATGAGTTATACATTCATGGAACTGTAAATATCGGGAATTGTGTTATTAATACTGAACTTTTCACTAATAATGGGACCATCAATGCTTCGAATTCGTTAATAATTGCCCCGGCAGATCCCATAAGAGGGATGAATTTCACCAACAATGGGGATATCAGTGCCAGCAGCGCTTTAGTTTCTATTGGTTCTACATCCGCATCCACGACAATGCACTCCACTACAATATTCAACTCAGGTTCAATAAATGGATCCGTGGTGAATTTAATAGGAGGGACTTTCGCCAACTCGGGTTTCGGTAACGTCAATGGGAACTCAGTTTTCATTACATCTGCATCCTTCGTATCAAATCCCATGATGTGCAATATCAGAGGCAACAGCTCTGAAACCGGTCCCGGGGGCTCGGTTATTATACGCTGTGATCAACTTACAAACAACGGGACTATCAAAGGGGGATATAGCGGTTCAAGTGCGGGAGGTATGGTGAAGGTTTATGCCCGTAAAGGATTATTTCAGTTTTCTCAAGGAAAATTCTATAGCGGAAACGGTCATCCGGATGGCAAAGTATTGATAGGAACCCAAAAAACTACCAGCGAAGGGAAAATTAGCTGCGGCTCTTCCGATGATGACAAATCTGCCCTAGACGCCTACTTTGGTCAACTTGCCATATATTCAGACAGCATTGTTACAACTGGCGATTCGACGGTTATTGAAGCGGATACCATGAAGTTTTTTGCGCGCCATCTTCTCATGGGTGAGATACCTTCTTTCGGCAGTGTGTATGCGGACAACGCGATGTACTTCTTCACTACCCGTGAAGGATTCCTGGATTTTCCCGGAACCTTCGAACGCAGCGCATTTTTTACACCGGGAATAGTTGAATTTTACAGTGATAGCGTCAAGACCCCGCCGGAGATCCTGGATACTATTTTCCATCCGGAACCGGTAATTTATCCATCTGACAGTACATACTCTAATGCCGGTCTTCCGGAACTGCACGATTACTTATGCGCCGGTGAAAACGGAACGATGTACTTCATTATCCAGAACCAGTGTTTGCGCAGGGAACATATTGACTATTCAGTTTCCTCTGCAAAGGGCTGGGTAATCGCGTTTACCGATGCTACTGATGAAATGCCGCCCTTTGACTTCGATAGCTTCACTGTTGAATACACTGTTCCAGAAGGTACCCCGTCGGGCGAAGTGGATACCATCATAATAGAACTCTCGATTGACCCAGGATTCGGGAAAACGGAGTATAGCTACCTCCAATCACTGGGGAATCTCGCGGAACCAGACACCGTGAACTATACTGTCACAGAGGGATGGAATATGTTATCGATGCCTTTTCATAACACTATGGATGTCATGGCTGAATTCCCCTTCACGATTGGCGACGCCTGGGCTTATGCCGGAATGGACAGTGGATACGTAGAGCTGGATTCAATTGCTGCCGGGACCGGCTTCTGGCTGCTCTCTGAAACCGACACTTCGATAGCGGTAGCCGGTTCGGGTGAGGCTGATACGGTGTACTATTTCCTGGAACCCGGTTGGCACATGTTCGGCTGTCCGGCGAGTGTTATCCCTGCCGAAAGCATAACCTCTTATCCCGAAGTCATCGGGGATGTTTATGGCTGGGATGCGATCCTGCGGAATTATTTTACCGCCGATTCCCTCTATCCCGGCTTATGTTACTGGATGTTTGTCAACGATACTCTGGAGCTTACTTTGCCTTAGAAACAAATATCTGTTTAAGGACATTGCGCAACCAAATTTTATTCCTTGTTATCCAACCATTCTCCAGGTAACATATCAATAACCTGCTGAGTATAAGCCCCATCCTTTGCCGCGATTATAACCTCCTCTGGAGCCCTACCGAGGTCCTTCCATATCTGAATTGCCTTATTTAAATATTGAAAACCAGCTTCTTTAATCTTCTCTTCACCTTGGGGCGGCTTTCCTTTTTGAAGCTCAAGCAATCCAGCAGCAAACAAGCATTCAGCAGCACTGCTTGGATCATTTAATTGAATATATAACTCTGACCCTTTTTTATAATGTTTAATTGCTAAGTCTTTCTCGCCTTTATCCCTGAAAACATTGCCAATGTTTTTATGGGCTAGGGCTTGTCCGGGGACAAAGTCCAATTTTTCAGATAGTTTTAGAGATTTCTCTAAATAATTAAGAGCATCCTCAAAGTGGTTTATGGTCATATAACAAATTCCCAGGCAGACGGACGCGCTCTGTATTCCGTACCCATCTCCCAGCTCTTCATAGAGCTTCAGTGCGTTTATATGACTTTCAATACATTTATCATGTTCATTGAGGCTTTTATAATCCATGCCCACATGATTCCAGGCCTGAGCAACATAGGGCTTGATGTTGAGTTTTTTGAAGAGATGCAGGACTTCAAGGTCCAGCTCGAGCGTCTGTTTCTTATCCCCCATAGCCGAAACGACCCTTGCCTTATTCCCCATAGACATCGCGAGGCCAATATCATGCTCCAAATTAGTCCAGATCGTTATCGCCTTATCTAATAACTCAGCAGCTTCCTCTAACTCTCCTTTAACTTGTTTAACCATACCAATATTGTCATACAACCGGGCGAGACCCATCTGGTCATTTAGCTTCTTTTTTATTACCAGAGATTTTTGGTAATATTCAGCAGCCTGATCGATCTTTCCTATTTCATGGAGAGTAATGGCCAAATTAAGGTAACTTGTCGATAGCATGTAACGATAATTCTTCTCCTCTGAGATCTTGACCATTTTCTCAAAACATTCAACGGATTTATGCAATTCTCTTTTTCGGGAGTATGTAGCTCCTAAAATATTGTAAATCTTAGCGATTCTGTAAGGGTCTTCCTGTTTTTGCAGTAAATCCAAAGCGTCATTTAATATTTTCAGGGCTTCATCCAGTAAACCCTTATAATTATAGCAATCACCCAGGCTAATGTAAGTGTCTACTAAATTCAGGTGATGATCCTGAGCAGAGTAAATAGAACCTGCTTGCTTTAAAAGCGTAATAGCTTCATCGTGTCTTCCCATACCAGCATGGCTAGTGGCTTGCTGAGAATAGGATCTCGCTAATAATCCCTTATCATTCAATCGTTCAGCAATTTTCTGCATTTCTGTTCCGTAATCCAATCCCTCCTGAAAATGAGCCATTCTATTTAAAGTTAAGGTCTTCAATGCTAAACCCTCAAACTGTATCCTTTTAGCTTTATTATTAAGCTCAGGCAATTTAGCCAATAATGTTTGTACTTCATCACTTATCTGAAGGCATTCATCGAGAGCAAATTGCTCTGAGAAGCTCAATCCTTTTTGCAATGCGGATTCAGCAAACTGTATTATCTCTGCAATCTCATCCGTTTCAGCTTTCTTGTCAGTAAGTTTCAGCGTTACTCCATTTCTATGACCACTCGCTATCTGGATGTGTCGGTTGTATTCCTCCATAGCATCACGATTACTATCCAGTTCATCACCGTATATGCTTTGTAGAACTTGCGCGAATTTCTTGTGGAGAATGCGGCGCCGCGATTCACTAATACTCTCATAGACGTACTTATGAATAAGCACGTGAGTGAATTTATAAAGATCCAGGAGTATCTCTCTTACACTCTGAATTGATTCGTGACGGACCAATCCATGTTTCATTGCCAGGTCGTCCAGGTATTCTGCCAACTCAAGCTCATCTATTTCCAGGACCTTGTCTATCACCTGCGCCGCGAAGTTTTCACCGTTCACGCTGGCATAATCCAGTATTTTCCGGAGCTGCTCATGCAGACGGTCTATCCTTGCTGAGATTACTCCTTGTATAGAATCCGGAAGCTTATCAATGACATCCTTTCCCAGTATGAAGTAGCCTTCCTCATCGCATGTGATACCCTCATCCTCTGCAATGGATTCGAGTACTTCGGTGATGAAGAGAGGATTACCTTCGCTATGTTCCTCAAGCTTCTTGGCAAAATCCTTCGGGAACTTGTTCTGGGGGAAACGCTTCGTAATTATTCCGGCTATATCATCTTGAGCCAGCGGGGGAAGTTCGATCTCCTCCAGCCAATCCTGGTTCGTGATATGGGATTCCTTACGTTTATAGCCACGCAGCTCATTCAGCATAAGCTTAAAAGGATGCTGGTTGACTTGCTGCCCTTTGAAATAATAATCCCCTGGCTGGTTAATGTCATGCGGTCGATATGTCCCTATCAGGAGTAGCTTGAATGGATTAGTGCGGATGGTCTTTCCTAACTTAAAGATCAGGTTTACGCTGGATGGATCCGACCATTGGAGATCATCAAGGAGAATGATGACCGGGACATCTTCAGCCAATCGACGCAGTTCATTCTCATAGAGCATTTGTATATCCCCAGGACCAGTGACAGTTTTTTTTACCTCGTTTCCAAACTGTCGTTCCGCTGCTTTAAGCGTCTCGAGGCCAGCGGCTGCAACTCCACCGATTACCGGAATTGCATTCACCCAGGCGGGTCCGGCATCCTTAATAAAACCGATCACCTTGCCCTTGATCCTGGACTTCTTCTCGGGGTCCTCATCTTTGACCAGATCATCGGCGTTCAACTCTGCAAGAACGTACTTAAATGGTTGATATTCAGTAATCCCTTCGCGGTCTGTGCACTCCCCTATACCGGTATTGCACTCCTGATTCATATCGATGAAATGCCTGACCAGAGCGGTCTTGCCGCCACCCGGTTCCGCGCTGATTAATACCACCTTCCCCATACCCTTTTTTATTTCTGCAAGAAGTCCATTCAGCAAGCCCAGTTCCTTTTCTCTTCCAACAAAAATGTCGGCTCTGGGATTGTGGCTGCTTCCATATATTATTTCGTTCATGGTTTCCTCTGCTTTTCTGGTTAATTTTTCAAATTGAATGTATATTCATTCAAGATATAGAGCAAGAGGAAAACAGGATAAAATTAGCATATAGAACAAATTAGGAACTACTAAAATGGACAGAGTTATCCTAAGGAGTTATATCCATCATTTATTCAATGAGTAGTAATCTGGTTAAAAGTGACAAGTATTAGCCATCCCAACAAAACAACATTTATTAGTGGATGTGAAATTTCCATTGACAGTTTTTCCTGGATTATCTATTTTGGATTAAGGTAAAAACATTTATAGCAAAATATGCAATCTCAATTCTTTAAAGGGAACATTAAAATTCTATAGTTGAAGATGAAAAATCCGAAACCATTAATAGCTTAATGTATTTAATTTAGTTGATATTAATGCATGCACTATAATGTACACAATATCAAGAAAATTTGTCAAGGTAGTCCATTTAAGGGCTGCATAACAGGGTTGCTACTTTTATATGTACTTAGATACACTGAATCATTTTCATGAAATTCGTTACAGACAAGATTAATTTATAAACAAGGGTTAATATTATTTATTTAATCCCAAATAAGGAGGTTGTCGTGAGTCGTTATGTTCTTTTTGTTTTAACTTTATTGCTTTTCAGTTCAATGCTATTTGCGCAGGTGCCCCGCGAACTTTCCCTACAGGGGAAGCTTGAGGGAACAGCCTCACCTGCGGATATGGAGGTTCGACTTTACGATGCAGAAACGGGCGGAGAAATGCTCTGGACCGAAACACATTCGGATACGCCCCTTGATGAATATGGTCTTTTCAATTTAGTTCTGGGGGAGGCGAATGTGTTAGATCTGGATTTCTCAAAACCATATTGGTATGAAATATGGATAGATGGTGAAAGTATATTGGGAAGAATCAAGGCGACAGCAAGTCCTTATTCATTTCACTCAATCTATTCGGATTCAGCAGGACATGCAACACACTCGGATACAGCAGGATATGCAGTCACAAGCGGGGGGGGTGGAGCATGTGCTCCCGGAGGTTCGGATGGTAATGTTCAGTATAACAATTGGGGTGTGTTTGATGGCTCTAACCAGTTGCATTGGCATATTACAAATAAAAGACTCGGGATTGGAACGAATACCCCGAGAGCAAAACTGGAAATAAGCAATATCGATTCTTATGTAAGTGGTGTTTATGTTGATTCTGCAGGCTGGGTAGGCATTTTTGTGACTAACTCATATGATGATGGTATTGCAATTTCAAGTCCTGGCGAGAATGGTTTATATATTACTCAACCCACTGCGAACGGAGTGAATGTTGTGGATGCTGGTGATAACGGCATTGAAATTGATAACCCCTATGTCTATGGAGTTAAAATTATGGGGGGAACGAATACTAATGCTGGAATATTAATAAAAGCTGGCCTGACAGATGATGATCCCGATACTGGAATAGTAATAAAAGACGTAGGATACCACGGTATAGCTATCGATAGCGCCGGGAGCAATGGGATAGTGATCTCCAATCCAACAAATAACGGTTTAAAGGTTGATAACGCTGGTTATAATGGTGTATATATTGAACATCCAGGACTTACTGGCATGTATGTTCTGGATGCGGGTAGGGACGGTATTGAGATTTCAAATCCTGATGTTTACGGTATCAGGATACGTGGCACCAATAACTCTAATGCGGGAATAGCGATATTTGATGCTTTCCCTTTAGGGCTCGATACAGGGATCGTAATAAGCGGGGTTGACCAGGATGCCATTGTTATCAAAGAACCCGGGGATGATGGCATCTCTATTTTTAGCCCTTCTGATGTTGGTGTGCACATTGCCAGTGCGGGGAATGTTGGTATGGCTATAATGTCACCGGACAGTAATGGAGTGTATATTAACTCTCCAGGTGTCAACGGAATTGAAATTTATAATCCCGAAGTATATGGTGTTATGATTGAGGGTGGCACGAATACGAATGCGGGAATAAAAATCTGTGATGGTGTTGGTACAGGCGACCCGGACACAGGGATAGTGATAAGAGGTCCTGTAGAACACGGCATATACATCGATTCCGTAGGAACTAACGGTATTAAAATTCGGCACACGGGCAGTGATGGCATACGAATATACGAACCTGCAACTGATGGCATCAGCATTTATGGAACAGGTTATGATGGCATTGCTATTGCTGAAGCAGGCCTAACTGGCTTGATGGTTACTCAGTCTGGGGAATCCGGAATTGGCATTGCATCACCTGCGGACCACGGTATTGCTATCGTAGGTCCAGGTAAAAATGGGGTAGATATCTACGTACCGGATAGTAATGGTGTTTGTGTCGATACTCCCGGCAAGGATGGCGTATTGATTCGATTCCCCGGTGATGATGGCGTTGATGTGGTGGATCCCACTGACAATTGCTTCGAATGTAATGGCACCCCGCACAGGTTCTTCCGCGTATCCAATAAATGCGAAGTATTTTCACACAGCTATAATCAATTTATCGTTGACGGGTCAGGTGTCGGATACTCAACACCTATGTCCGCAACCACGAAAAGATGGCTCGAGCACATAGGAGAATCAAAGCTATCAGGTGGAAAAGCTCGAATTGATCTGCCTAAGGAGTTCATGGAGACTGTGACTATCACCGAAAGCATACCAATGCAGGTGTTCATTACACCATACGGAAATCTCGGTCAATATACAGTCGAGAGGCATAATACCTATTTCGTAGTTAATCAAATTTCTGGCGAGCCCAATGCCCAGTTCGCATATAAAGTCCATGCCCGTATCCGTGGGTTTGAGAATGCCGGTATTGAACCGGTCGATCTCGCGGAATTCGATGATAACGGTAATGTTGAAAAAAGGGAAAATAGATAACCTAACGCAGGAGAAACTTCGATGCGAATTTTAATATTTATTATAACATTAACCAGTATTGCATTTGCACAGCCTTCGATGGATTGGCGGGTTATTGATAACGGTGGCGGAATGCAGACGTTTGGTACAGGCGACACAATAAGGGTGTCTATTGGGCAAGGAATAATAGGTAAAAGTAGTGCAGGATCGGTAAACCTGAGTTTGGGTTTTCTCTATGGAGGATTTCCGCCTCTCGAAATAGTCGATAAAATAACCAAACCAAAAAGGTTCTCCATAAACTCTATTGCGCCTAATCCATTTAATTCCTCATGCGATATCGAGTTCGAGATTACCGAAAACTGCAATACTACAATAGAACTATACGATATGCGGGGCAAAAAGATTGGGTACCTTGCGAAGGATAAAAAAGTTGAACTTGGTAGATACCGAGTGAGATGGAACGCAAAAAACCTTTCATCAGGGATTTATTTCGTTCGCATAAGCGCAGCAGACCAAACGATCACCAGGCGGACTGTGCTGCTAAAATAGAGGGCGATAGCGTCCGAATCAAACATTGCTATCAAACAAGAAAGCGTTAGGCTTTCTTTCTGAACCCTCATGATTTATTCGAATCAAAAAGGATATTGGGGAAATTCCATGTTTTAAAAAATCACTTTACATCTGAGTGATTTTTATCTATATTGAATTCATATGTGGTATTTTTAGATAAGCGGAGATATCTATATGAGAATTTCAATTAAGGTTTTCTTGATATTCACATCATTCCTGTTGTCAGTCAGTGCTATTCCCGTTTTGGGGCAAGCGCTCCCTTTCTTCGACAACTTCAATGATGGGGATTATGATGGCTGGACCGTTTATGACATCGCTCCTTACGAAGGAGGACCATCCAACTGGGTGGTCATAGGTGGCGCGCTGACTCAAACCAGCAACATCTTCACAACGGAGGATGAATATAGTGTTTACACCGGAACGCGCATCATAGCCGGAGATCCGAGATGGAACAATTACTCATTCACTGTGGAACTCAAATCAACCGACGACGATGGCGTAGGACTTCTCTTCCGCTACCAGAACGAGGGTGACTACTACCGCTATATACGCTTAGAAGATGCTGCGAATGGAGGTCCATTCCGTAGAATAGAAAGGTGCGATGACAGTGTCTTTACATTGCTTTCCGAGGATACAAGCCCAATATCATACTCTCCGAATTTCTACTGTGTTACTGTTTGGGTATCCCGGGATTCCATCAAGGTATTCGAGGAAGGCAGCCTTATTGTGGAAACCTCAGATCCCGTTTATGATTGTGGCAAGATCGGTTTCATGGGCTACGCTAATAGTGGTTCCCACTTCGATAATGTTGCTGTACTGCCCGGTCTGATTATTGATTCCTCCGCTTCAAACCTGCGTGTGGAACCATATATTCAGAACCCTGAAGCTACTTCAATCACTATCATGTGGGAGACTACTGATTATGTTCCGGGAAAAGTCTATTGGGGATCAACTCTTGATTTCACTGATTCCATGGATGCCGCAATAAGTAAAATACACGAAGTGAAAATTACAGGTTTATCACCTGAAACCCGGTATTACTACGGGGTGAGACTCCCCGATACTCTACTCAAGGGCGAGGATTATTATTTCAATACCAAACCTCAACCAACCACTGGATACCGAATGTGTATCTGGGGGGATAACCGCACGGATTATATCTCCTGCGAACATGTTGTCAATGCTATGGTTAGTAAGGAGCCTGACCTGGTAGTCAATGTTGGTGATGTTGTTACATCAGGTGAAATATATGACCAGTGGGTGAATGAGTACTTCTGGCCTGCGCGTACACTTCTGAGGAACACTGCCAGCTACATCTCTATCGGCAACCATGAGGTTGATGCCGCATATTTTGACAATTATGTAGATCAACCCAACAACGAGCATTGGTTCTCCGTCCGGTATGGACCAGCTTACCTGATCTTTATCGATACAAACAGGCTTTACTTCCCTCTTTCTCCCCAGTATAATTGGTTGTTTGGGGAATTATCCAGTTCGGAAGCACAATCAGCGCCGTGGCTGCTGGTTTTTCATCATCACCCCCCATATTCGGAAGGTTGGGATTCTCCTGGGTACGATGGTGAAGCAGGCGTTCGGGATTACCTGGTGCCTCTCTACGAATATTATGACGTGGACATCTGCTTTGCAGGGCATACTCATGACTATGAACGCGGGGAGAAAAACGGAGTAATGCACATAATCACCGGTGGTGGGGGCGCAGCCCTGGATTCATGGCAGCAGGAATGGGAATACATAGACATCTATCACTCGGTCTATCATTACATTGTTTTGGATATAGGTGTAAGCTACATCATGCTCCGTTGTTACGACTGGGATAATTCCCTTATGGACTCTACACTCCTCGGGGAATGTGTTGCGATCGACGAAGAAAATCCCTTTAAAATGGTCGATGTGGACATCACGGGGGTAGCGCCAAATCCTTTTAACAGCATCGTCAGAATCGATTATTATGTAACGGATCCAGCGGAAGTAAGTCTTTCAGTATTTGATATCTCCGGCAGGATGGTCGCCAAAATCGTTGAGGGGAAGGTGGATCCCGGAGCACATTCCGCCTGGTGGGATGCGCGTGAAACAAAACGAAGAGAACCATATCCCTCAGGCGTTTATTTGGTAAAATTAAGATGCGGGGATATAACAGCCAGTAGAAAAATAACGTTAGTGAAATAATGTCATTTTATTAAATAATACGTAAACTTACATTTTGGTTATTAAATTTATTGGAGAAGAACATGAAGTTAGTAAAACATAGAATATTATTGTTGATAATAGTTCTGTTTAATGTCGCAATATACAATATTCATGCTGAGGAGAACTGGACTATCGGCGTGAATTTCATGCTGGGTGGAAGGTACGACGACCTTCGAATGTGCGTGGGGAGTCCCCCCGGCGCGAAGGGTGGTCCGATAGCGGATATCATGGTGAATTTCAAGTACCAGGTGGATCAAGAATTCGCGCTTGTGTTCAACCTGCCGGTGATGAGACCGATACTTTTTGCTACGGCTTTCGACATGCTTCAATTCGAGCCAGAAGTTACCTTTGAGTTTAAGAAGGCTATCAAGGACGACCTGGATTTCTTGATAGGTCCCGGGGTGGGATTGAGTCTCCATTATGGACCGGATTATGAATCTGACGTCGATGAAAACCGCGGGGAATCGTTCTTCGCGGCGGGTCCTTTCATCAGCAGCTTGTTCGCTTTCAACTTTCAGAATTCTGCGGAGAAGGATAGAATAGTGGGCGCAAGGGCTTTCTACGTCCCGCTTTTCTCAAAGGAGAGGGCTCCGGGAACGGTGTTGGGTCTGGCACTTGAGGGGAGCATATATTTTTAAGTGCCGAATTTATTGAATCGGACTTGACTCCACAACACTAGTGGGGGAGTTAAGGACGAATATCTAATCAATTATCCTCAACTTTCTTGTTGCTTTTAATCACAGGAATAATTATAATAAGTGGAGTTATAATTGAGGTGAATTATTGTGAAAACTCCAAAACTAAGACACGGTAATGTAAAATCCAGGAAAGAAACAGCCCTGGATGCCAAGTTGCGGAAACGGCTGCATGGCAAACCCCTGGAATTAGCAGAATTTCTTTTCAAGGACGAGGAGATCGCATATCTCCAGGACTATTCCAACGTGGTTTCCATTAAAAGACTGGGGCTAAACGACCATGGTCCCGTCCACATGAGGAAGGTCGCTATAAACGCAATGATAATGCTGGACTTACTTAACAATGCGGGTATCAAGTTGAACATGGAGAAGGAGGAAATAGGCACGTTTGAGGATAGCAAGATAGCGGTTTTGATCGCTGCTTTTCTCCATGACGTCGGTATGACTGTTGGGAGGCACGCGCATGAAAACATAGCGGCAGTGATCGCGAGCCCCGTTGTTGACAGGATACTGGAGAAGTTCTATGGCAATGATCTGAGAAAGAGACTGGTTTTACGCTCCCTTATTATTGAAGCCATAGCCGGGCACATGGCGACACAGGAGAGCCATTCACTCGAAGCTGGTGTAATTCTCGTAGCTGATGGATGTGACATGGAAAAAGGCAGGGCGCGAATACCCATGATGTTAAACACTGAATCGAGAGTAGGAGATATTCATAAATATTCTGCTTCATCCATTGATAAAGTTGTGATTTCGAAAGGAAAAGAAAGACCTATAAATATCACTGTAAACATGACCACATCCGTCGGGTTTTTTCAGATAGAAGAGGTATTGTTTAAAAAGATAAATGCCAGTTCGATAAAACAGTACATCGAATTGTATGCTGGCGTCAGAGATAAAGAAATGAAATGCTACCTGTAAATTAATTCTCGATTATATGCTTGAGTTTTTATGAGATAACAATATAATGCAAAGTAGAAGTGAAAATTTTAGATTTAATATATTGGAAATTAATTTATCTATAAAGGAGTGAAAATGTCAGTAATGCTTACTGGCGGGGATTTAAAGATCGAAGATGTTTACAATGTAGCGTGCAGGAACGAGAAAGTGGAACTGCATCCTGATGCGATAGAGCGGATAAAGGAGTGCAGGAAGTTCGTGGAGAGGAAGATAGCGGAAAGGGAAGTAATGTACGGTATAAACACCGGTATCGGCGAGTTTTCGGAGATCATATTGACGGATGAGCAGGTGCAGCAATTCCAGAAATACTTGATCTACAATCATGCAGCCGGTATCGGCAAGCCATGTCCCATCGAGCATGTTCGCGCGGCGATGTTAAGCAGGGCGAACGTGCATTCGAACGGGCATTCTGCGGGTCGGCCTGAGATAACACAAACTTACATCGAGATGCTGAACAAGGGTGTCACTCCCGTAGTATGCGAGAAGGGCAGTGTCGGAGCATGTGGTGATCTTGCTCCCATGAGTCAGATCGCGCTTTTAATGATGGGAGAGGGCGAAGCATTCTATAAAGGAGAAAGGTTACCAGGCAAGGAGGCGTTCAAGAAAGCCGGGATTCCCGTTCCTGGATTGAAAGCGAGGGATGGTCTCTCCTGCATCAACGGAAGCAATTTGATAACCGGTATGGGCGCTATTCAGGTGTACGAGGTTGAGCGGCTATTTAAGCAGGCGGAGATAGCAACCGCTATGACCCTTGAAGCTCTGATCGCAAATTTGAAACCGTATGATACTCGTCTCCATAAACTGAGAGGTTTCCAGGGAGCGGTGACGTGCGCTGAGAATTTACAGAAGCTGATAGCGGGTTCGGACCTTATTTCCGGCATGAAGGTCAAAGTCCAGGATGCGTACAGCATGCGGTCCACGCCACAGGTTATCGGCGCAGCAAGGGATCAGCTTCGCTGGACAAGGGCGCAACTGGAGATAGAACTCAATGGTGTGGGAGACAATCCTGTATTTTTACCCGGCGATAATGCGGTTATCACCGGCGCGAACTTCCAGGCTTCACCTGTATCGGTCCCTCTCGATATGCTGGGCGCTGCGGTCACGATGGTATGCGTGATCTCTGAGCGCAGGCTGAACCGCCTGCTCAACCCGGCGCTAAGCGTTGGTTTACCGGCGTTCCTCACAAAAGGAGCAGGTATGATGTCAGGGTTCATGCTAAGCCAGTATACTGCCTGTTCATTGATCGTGGAGCAGCGGATTCTATCTATGCCAGCCTCCGTTCAGTCGATCCCTGCGGCTGCCGACCAGGAGGATTTCGTTAGTATGGGCATGAACACTGCGCTGAAAACCCGTCAGATAATTGATAATGCGTATGGAGTAATCGGTATCGAAATGATGGCAGGTACACAAGCTCTGGACTTCCGCGACTTCAAACCTGGTAATGGAACCCAGGCAGCCCACGACGCGGTACGTGATGTAGTCAAGCACCTTGATGAAGACCGGCCTCTCTACTCCGATCATAACAAGATGAGGGAAGCAGTTAAAAACAGGGAAATTCTACACAAAGTCGAAGACGCTATCGGAGAATTGAAGACATACTAATCGAAATTGTCAATTAACAGCTGGCAGCCCTCAATGAAGTGGAATTTAGCAGGAACCAATCCTAAATGAACGTTAATATCATTGGTTTTGGTACTCTTGGGGATATCCAACCATTTGTTGCGCTTGGTAAAGGTTTACAGGCTGCCGGGCATCGCGTGAAAATTACAGCGGAGCAACTCTTCGAGGGTCTGGTAAGAGATTCCGGTTTGGAATACGGGCAATTACGAGGTTTGAGCTTCAAGGGTTTGCTCGAACGGGTTGCTGGTTCAACGAACATAATGGGCGGAAAAAATAGTCAATGGCTTCTAACCATGGGCGCGGTTCCCATGCTGAAGTCTGGACTCCCCGCTCTGGGTAATTCCTGTTATGAAGCCTCTGAAGGCGCTGATTGCATGATATATGCTCCTTTTTTACCTGGCTTATGGGATTCGGTCGCGGAGAAACTGAACGTTCCTTTTGTGCTTGCCCTGCTTCAACCTATGGATACTACATCAGAATTCCCGTTCCCCTGGATACATCCACAATCCTTAGGCGCATTCCTCAACCGCTCCAGCTACTACTTCGTTATGATGACCTTATGGCCTATGCTTAGACCCACCATCAATACATGGCGCAAGGGAAGTTTGCGCCTTCCGCCGCTGGGATTGAATTACCTGGTTCGCAACGCCAGAAAACCGATTCTCAGGCTTTACGGATTCAGCCCATCCGTTATACCCATACCACACGATTGGACAGACCATCATGTTGTGACCGGGTACTGGTTCCTGGACCGGGATATTGACTGGGAGCCTTCACAGGTCTTGGTCGATTTTCTAAATTCCGGGCAGCCACCGGTCTGCGCCGGTTTCGGTAGCATGATAGCAGGTAATCCTGAAGTAACTACCTCTTTGGTGATTGAAGCTTTAGATCTCGCAAAACAGAGAGGGATACTGCTTTCCGGCTGGGGTGGATTTCAGGGATCTAACCAACCGGAAGGGGTGTTGTGCCTGGATTGGGCGCCGCACAAATGGTTACTCCCCCGCTGCAGCGCAGTGATCCACCACGGTGGCGCCGGCACAACTGCCGCAGGATTGCGCGCTGGAATACCATCTATCATTGTGCCTTTCACTGCTGACCAACCGTTCTGGGGCAGAAGAGTATTCGAATTGGGAGTGGGACCTGAACCCATTCCTCGAAGGAAATTGACTGCTGCTAAATTGGCAAAAGCAATCGTCTCCGCGACCGCTTGCCGGGAGATGAAAGACCGCGCGAGAAAACTCGCCAAAAAGCTGCGTGAAGAAAATGGGATAAAGAATGCAGTAGAAGCGTTTGATCGGTTCATGAATAACTGAACTTATTATAAAAAAAGTATTGAAATTTACATCCGGGCTATATATGTTTTTCTAAAAATTGATAATTAAACCTATTCCGAAGGAGAAAAAAATGAGAATAAAACTCTTGGCGATTGTACTGTGCTTCATGCTGTCTGGTTGCTATATACAATCATTGAGTAAATTTTATACTGAAGACCTGGTTGTTGAGCTGCCACAGATAATCGGCGAATGGGAATCGGTTATCCAGATAGGTGATTCGGTTTCCGAAAAGAATATCTCACCATGGGTTTTTATGGAAGATAAAGTTGCAAGTTACGATGAAAATAATCTGTACTCTGAACTGGATGTCGCATATTTCAAAATAGGAGACGTATATTTAATTGATTTTACTGCAGGATCAGCATCGAAGGATGACGAGGAATTAGGAAACCCTTTTTGGGGGGTCGGTATCACTCTTACTCACTCCCTTTGCAAGATAGACCTTGATAGAGATTATTTAGTGATAACTCCCCTGAATTTCGAGTGGTTTGAAGATAAAATCAAAGATAGTACTCTTATCCTTGATTATGTAATACCGGATGAAGAAAGCAATTACATTTTCACTGCTTCTTCGAGTGATTGGGTTGAGTTTTTGAAAAAACATATCGAAGATGAGGGATTGTTTGCAGAAAAATACAAGTTCGTGTTTAAGAGAAAAAGCTGATGGGTTCAGGGCTTGGGTATAAAAGTTATGGATAAAATGAAAGTAATTGAGAAATCCTGGAACGAATTTTGGGCGAAATACTGGCGAATCGAAAACCGGCATAAAATTCCCGGCATATTTGAGTGGGACAGAAAGCTGGTGGATTTCATCGAGTATGTTTGCGATCTGCGACCACCTTCGCGCATTCTCGATCTGGGTTGCGGCGCGGGAGACCAGGCTAAGTTGTTCGCGAAGAAAGGTTACGTAATCACGGGTATTGATATTGCTCCTTCTCTTATCGAATTCGCAAAAAAGCAATTCATTGATGAAGGTTTAAATGGAGAGTTCATTGCGGGAGATATGCGCGAAATAGACTACGATTCTGATTTCGATGCTTGCTTAATTTTAAGCGGGACATTCGGCTTTTTCAGCAATAAGGAGAATCAAATCCTGTTGAATTCGGTCGCTAAAGCTCTCACGGCAGGCGGTAAAGTGTTTATAATGTTTCTTTCTTCGCAACGGGATAAGGCTCACAGGAGATCCTGGTCGAAGACAGACCTTGGATGGGAGCTTGGTGAAACTTGGTACGACTCAGACACTTACAGATATTGCTCCCGCATCATTATTATTCGGAGAGATGGCGTTATAATCAAACCTTCGTACGAGAGCGGTTATCACGCAAATGAAGCGATTAGATGCTATTCAGTTCAGGAATTAACGGGCATGTTCTCAAAAGCAGGTTTGAAATACTTGTCTTCTTATTCAAATCACGATCTTAATATACCTCCGAAGGGATTATTACCGGTTGCCACCCACGATATTATAATGGGTAAAAAAATCTAAAAAAAAATATTCATTTTTTTATTGAGTAAAAAATCTTAAAACGATTTTGTCAAGGATATTTTTATTGACATAATATTATTTTTATGATATGATAATATCTTGAAACAGTTTGAATAATTAAAGCTTAAGAATAAACATAAGTTTAATTACACCTG
>JAFGQG010000199.1 GCA_016935765.1 bacterium | reverse complement strand
TCTAATATATATTAAGATGGAAATTTGTCAAGAATTTTTTTACTCCTTATCTAATGATAATGATATTTCAAAAAAATAATTAAATTAAAATATATTAAATATAGAATAAGTCAATGTAAAAATTGATTATTATTTTTTTTTCACAAAAGCCACCATTTGAAATAATAAACGGTAAGCACAACCAGGATCAAACTGATGAAATTGAATTTAAAAGTTAACCCGAAAGTAAGCTTTATAATAACTAAATTCAACGTTATTGTTTCAAACCCAAAATCGATTGACTTCATGAAAAAAGTCCTTACCACGCTTGTTGGAAGGAAATAAGCCAACAGTTCCCCGACCAATCCCCCTATTAAAATTCCTACCAGGATCGCCAGTATGAATATTAAAGTTTTGTTCATTTTCTTGACTCCAAATAATTTCCGAAAAAGGCTTATTAATAAATCAATTCAGACTGAATAATTATTTAAAAATATTCGCTATATGGTTTCTTCTTGTGGTATCTTTTTATCTTTATATTCACCTCTCAGGATCAAGACGATTTCCCTGACCAAACCACTCAGTATGTACATTATAATCAGAGGGAACATGAAGAACTGCGGGTCGTACAGGATCAAACCGCCTGCGATTATCATAAGAAGCAATTCCAACTTTCCCTTACCTTCCCTGAGCGATAGATGAGGGATAGATTCGTACCTTACTGTGCTTACCATCAGCCAGGATAGTATAAGTAACAAGCCTACGAGGAATTTGGGGAAGAGAATAACCCCTGCCAACTGCATTGAAAACAGAATATAGGAAGCTATTGAAACCGCTGCCATAGGAATTGGTAATCCTATGAATCTTGTTTTTCTTTCCAGTTCAGCGACAAGGTTGAATCTTGCCAACCTGAACGCTCCTGATGCTATAAAAATCAGACCTATCAGGTTTCCCCAATTTCCGAAGGGGTAAATGTTCTGAGAATACAGAAGTGTTGCGGGAGCTACTCCGAAGGAGACCAGGTCCGCAAAGGAATCGAGCTGAACCCCGAACTCAGTAGTCGAATGAGTCGCCCTGGCTATTCTCCCATCCAGAAAATCGAAGAAAGCAGCCAAAATTATCATCCATGCCGCATTTATGCCCTGACCCTGGAAACTGCTCAATATGCTGAAAAATCCAAAAGCCATATTCCCGACTGTAAAAAAACCAGGTAAAAATGTACGAACTCCTTTTTTCATCTCTTCAACTCCGCGATTATAGTAACACCGCCAATCACTTTTTGACCTATCTTCACCGCTACCCTGAAATCAGAAGGGAAAACCACCTCGACTCGGGATCCGAACCTTATCAAACCCATCTTTTGACCTGTCATCACATCCATTCCTTTTTTCAACCTGCAGACTATCCTTCTTGCAAACACGCCGGCAATCTGCCTGACCAATATTCCGAAACCTTGCGCGGATCTGAAACTTACTTCCACTCTGGCGTTTTCAAACTCCGATTCAGTCTTATAAGCTGGTAAAAATTTACCATTTCTACTCTTTATGTCAATAACTTTCGCTGAAAAAGGAACTCGATTGATATGCACATTAAAAGGAGACATAAATATCGCCACATGTTTGCCTTCCCCAACGAAAGAATCTTCAGCATCCTTGATCTCAACAATTCTCCCATCTGCCGGAGATACCAATACATCATCTCCTTCTGGAACCTTGCGACTCGGATCCCTGAAAAAAAACATTATGAATGAACTCCCCAGCAGGAAAACCAAAGCAACTATCAGCATGGCAATCCCCCAATAACGCGATAATACCAACGCAATAATGCTGAGAATTAAAAGTACAAGAAAGAATTTAAAACCGTCTTTATCCATTAATAAAATTTCTAATATTATAACTTTCTATTAATTAGTTTTCATGTTTCTTGTATTGGAATAATAACTATAAATCTGGATTTCACAATAAAAAAAATCATTAAATATCCTGCACCCATCCTCTTTCCAATCCAAGAGATTCCATTATTCTCAAAACGGAATCATATTCTTTCTTCTTAATCCTGCGGTTCAAATTCGGGTTATCAGGTGCTTGGTAAGCCGGGAAATACTGGCTCATCATGCTGATGTAAGTATCCTTTGAGAGTTTGTACCTGATGAATTCCAGTATCTCCTTGCTTCCCGACAGACCATTGGGAAGGACCAGGTGCCTGATGATTATTCCCTTTTTAGCAATACCGTGGTCGTCAAGCATGAGGTCGCCCACCTGTCGGTGCATCTCCAATAAAGCGTCCTGGTTTACCTCCACATAATTGTCGATGCCCGAGTATTTTTTCGCAATTTTGTTGTCACCGTACCGCATATCAACGAGGTAGATGTCTATCAAACCCTTCAGGGATTCCAACTGTCGAACCGAGTCGTAGCCGCTGGAGTTATACACTATCGGTATCTCCAGACCCATATCCCTGGCGCAGAGTATAGCTCTCTTTATCTGGACCACCTGGTGAGTGGGCGTTACAAAATTGATGTTATGAGCGCCACGCGATTGAAGCATCAGCATCATTTCCGCCAATCTGTGAAGGGAGACTTCTTCACCGTTACCGTACTGGCTTATCGGGTAATTTTGGCAATAGATACATTTCATGTTGCAATTCGTAAGGAATATTGTTCCCGAACCCTTGTAACCCGAAATCGGAGGTTCCTCACCGAAGTGAAGGTTGTACGAGGATACGACTGGTAAGTGCCCGGTATTACACACGCCGAGTCTTGAAGTGGTGCGGTCAACGCCGCATTGCCACGGGCAGACCACGCAGTTCTTAAGAAGGTTAAGTTCATCCTCGGAGTAATGACATTCGTTCTCGCTCATTGATTCCGGTTTTCCTTGACAAATTTTACAATATCTGGTAAAATCTCTCCGCTGGGAGCGTAAAAGGTATGATCTACTGAGGGCGTGATCGCCGTTGCGTTCGGATTCACTTCCAGGACGTAAGCGCCGCCCTGCATTGCCATCACCGGGAGGGAAGCCGCTGGATGCACCAGCGCAGAGGTGCCCACGGATATGAAGAGGTCGCAAGCCCGGCTAACGTTGAAAGCTAGGTTAATGGCGTCAGCAGGCAGCATCTCGCCGAACCAGACCACATCCGGGCGGATCAAACCGCCACAGGATTCGCACTTTGGAGTCTCCTGTAAATCAAGATCGGGTACTTCTACGAATTTCCCGCAATCGAAGCACTTGTTGCGCCGAATGTTGCCGTGCAGTTCAACCACGTTCGAGCTCCCAGCTTCCCTGTGGAGACCATCAACGTTCTGGGTCACCAGAGTGAAGTTGGGGTAGAGTTTCTCCATCTCAGCGAGAGCATAATGACCGGGGTTCGGTTTCACATCGTGGATCAGGCGGCGACGCCACTGGTACCACTCCCACACTAACTGCGGGTTTTGCATGAAGGCGTCGGCGTTCGCGAGCTCTTCGGGGCGATACTTCTTCCATAAGCCCTCCTTGTCACGGAAGGTGGGAACACCGCTCTCCGCTGAGATTCCTGCGCCGGTCAGGATTACCACATTGCTGGAATTTAGCAAAGCATTCTTTAGTTCTGTATTAGTCTCGAGTTCTTGTAACATATTTTCCCTTTGATTAATTCTTAATTTTTTCAAAAAATACTCGTTAGAAATTTACGAATTTAATTATTTTTTCCAAGGAAAAAGATACATCGTTTTATTTTCTCTCGGAGTGCCAAACTACGCCATAAAATACTGTCGATTCTAACTATATTGTAGGGCTCCGGTAGGTGAACATTGACTGTTTATCACAAGAAGCTTGTGAAAATGTTTATCAACGGAAGCCATTGAAAAAGTGGCCAATGCTTTGTTAGAATAAAACCTTTCCTTAAAATTCTTCTCCTCTCGGAGTGCATTGACTTTGGAGGCTTAAAGCTTACTTTTCAAATAATAAACTCCGAATGATGCTGAATTATAAACATAAAATAAACTATTCTTCGCATCCAAGCCAATGCTTTTTATAATAAAACCTTTCCTTAAAATTCTTTTTCTCTTGGAGTGCATTGACTTTGAATGCCCAGATTTACTTTATTTATTTTAGCAAAGACAATATTTTAAATTGCCGCTTTTGAAGAATATAGTGTTAGCATTCAAGCCAATGCTTTTTTAGCATTATTTATGTTTGTATTCATTGCCGAAAAATGCATTGGCTTGTTTGGATATCAAATAAAAAAAATACGGGGATTTAAACCCCCATATATAATACAATTCATCCTCAAAAATAAAACTAAACAAAGTCAATGCACTCCGAGAAAAAGAAAAACAGCCGCATTGATAAATTTTTTAGTCTTTTAGACTAATAAACAGTCGATCGCACTCAGAGAAAAAGAAAAAGCAAACCTATTGGTATTTTTCAGCAATTTACACCGGTTAATAATCGATTGCAATCCCCCCAAAAAAAATAAATTCGAAAAAAACCTTGCAATAAATTTTATAATTTTGTAGGTTGAATTCCTGTTACCTTATTTTATATCTATTTAAGACGAAAGTCGGTGATTTAAAAATGAAAATAGACCAAACAAAAATTGTTGAAGAAATTAAGGAAAAGAGAGAACTCGACAGCTTCATTCTCCCTGATTACGATGAATACTGCATCGCTAATATCCCGAACCTCATCCATTATTTATTTGGATCGAAAGATACGTTCGACAGGTCGCTCCCACTCCTGCACTTCGAACAGTACAAGGAGCGTTTCAACAACATCGTCATCATAATGATAGATTCGCTGGGTTACAACCAACTGAATGTATTCAACGACCATTCACCTAAAAATATCTTCAATGACCTAAAAGAAGCTGGGACTTTTTTACCACTCACATCGGTTTTTCCCGCTACCACTACCACTGCGCTTACCACTCTCCATACCGGCGCACTCCCCCAGGAGCACGGCCTTCTCGGATGCCGGATGTACTTATCCGAACTAGGTTTGATGGGCAACATGATAAACATGTCCCCTGTCGATGACTACACTTACGACCTGCTCTTCAAAATGGGGCTCAAGAGGGAAGAATTCCCGGGCGTGGAAACGATTCACCAGCAGCTCACCCGGGAGGGTGTTGCATCGTACACTTTCGTAAACCTGAACTACCGTGGCAAAGGGCTCTCAAAGATACTCCACACCGGAACAGAAGCCCTGCCCTACCTTTACGCCACAGACCTGTTTATGAACCTCACTGAACTTCTCGAAACCGTCAAGACCAAAAAGAACTTCGTGTTCACATACTGGGGAGCCCCGGACGGAATATCCCACGTTTACGGTGCAACCTCCGACAGGTTCCTTACCGACCTTGACTATCTATCAGAAATCATCAATAATGAGTTCGTCGCAAAACTCTCACCCGCGACACGAAAGGAAACCCTCCTGATGGTCACCGCGGACCATGGGCAGGTAGATATTCCACACCTCATCATGACTACGGAACATCCTGAATTGCTGAAAAACCTGGTAGTGCCGCCCATCGGGGAATACAGAGCTTCGTACCTCTACATAAAACCAGGTAAAGTTGATGAGGTCGATGCGTACTTCAAGGAACATTTCAGGGATAAGATCGTCACATGGAACTCGCTGGAAATGATGAGGAAGGGGCTATTCGGCAGCGAGGGAGGAACCGAGAAGATCGAGAGCCGGATCGGGGACCTCATCGCGCTTTCAAGGGAAGGGTACTGCCTTAGATACCCGTTCCCGCAGTCGAACCGTCCATGGATAGACGTCGCCCACCACGGCGGACTTACCGAGAACGAAATCTTCGTGCCCTTCATTGTATCTGATATGAATGAAATATAAAACGGCAAAAGTGACAAATCGAATATCGAATATCGACCAGGGAATAATGAATTACGAAGGGAAAGAAGAGAAGGAATGAATTACTATATTAGAACCATATATCTGTCATTTCGAGATCGGACCCTATTTGTCATTTCGAGACACAGTACTGCCGTTTGGTTAATTATCGTAATACTCCTTACAAGAAGAATAGGAAGTACTCCTTTTAATCTTGTCGAGAAATCTATGTCATCAAGGCAACTAAAACCATACCATCAAATAACATAGATTTCTCACCCTTGAGATAAGACGGGTTCGAAATAACAAATGGGGTTTACTTGTCGAGAAATCCATGTAATGTGAGAAATCCCAACCATTATGTCAATTAATATAAGATTTTCACACATCAAGTTTTAACAAAAAAAATAATTTGCCTTCCATAATTTTTATCATACTTTATATCTGCCATGAATTATTCATAATAATAATCACAAAGACAGGAGGCAATAATGCCGTTGAATAAAATAATCATTCCTCTGCTACTGCTGCTTTCAGCTTCATTTCTTTTCGGAGAGGTGATACAAGTAAATTTAAATTATACCCAAAACGATTTCACTTTCCGTTCTTATGGGCATTACGACCAGGTTTATTTGCGGGACGGCGAGATATCCGGCAGACCTGGTGAACCTCAGTTACCCACAAAAGCGATCCACGTTCTTATTCCCCCCAACGCAGTAATAGAAGACATTACAACCGAGATCACACGGAGGATTATTTTCAGAGACGGTATCGACCTCTTCCCCGCGCAGCCTCCGCACATTCTTCCTATGCCGGATGTGGCTGTTCCACCCCCAACCTTCGTCGAGCCGGACCCGGGAACCTACTCCACAGACAAGCTGCTCCCTAAGGAAGCCTTCACTTTCACCAAAACCGGGAATCTCTCGGGCTTCAAGATCGCGTCGGGAATATTTTACCCGTTACAGTACAACCCGGCGACAAAAATACTTTACCTCATTGAAGAGGCTATAATCCATATCGAATATAACACAGGGGGAACTGCTCCTTTACATCCAAACAAGCGTTCTCAAATATCCTTGACAACATGGGAAAATTTTGTTAAAAGATTAGTCGTCAATCCCCAGGACTTCGGCAACTACTATTCCCATTACTTAGCTCCCATGGAAGACGCTTACGATTACCTCATAATCACCGACAACTCACTCGCGCCAATACTTGATCAGTTAAAAGACTGGAAGCTAACCAGCGGATTAAAGGATACCATCGTCACCACAAGCGATATCTATTCGTCCTACGCAGGGGTGGACAACGCTGAAAAGATACGGGAATTCATCAAGGACGCATACACTGATTGGGGAATCACCTGGGTTCTTTTGGCTGGCGATGTTTACTACATACCTGCGAGAACTGTCTGGGCGTTCGATTGCGAGGCGCACTTTTACGACGATGAAAACGACATTCGGGCGGACCTTTACTTCTCGGATCTCGATGGCGACTGGAATTTCAATGCGAATGACACCTTCGGAGAGGTCGGCGATTCGGTGGATATGTACCCGGAAGTGTTCGTTGGAAGAGCTTCTCATCAAGCTGATTCCGAAATGGTCGCCTGGACGGAAAAACTCCTGGATTATGAGAAAACACCATCAACAGGCTACCTGAACAAGATGTTGTTCCTGGCAATGGTGCTCTGGGATGAACCTCTGACTGACGCGAGCATCGCGAAGGAGATGATCGACGAGAATTACGTACCAGATTACTATACTATCACCAAACTATACCAGACTTTGGGAAACGAAAACAGTGAGAATACGATAGCAGCCATGAATTCCGGGCAGGGATTCATCAACCATAACGGGCATGCGTCAAGGTGGGTTCTCGGGGTCGGACACGAATATCTATGGCCAAACGACATGGACGAACTTACCAACGGCAGCATGCAGGGGGTATTTTACTCCATCGGATGCTGGCCTGCGTCCTTTGATTACGATTGCATCGGCGAGCATTATATATCAAATCCCGACGGCGGCGGTGTCGCATTCATCGGCAATTCCAGATACGGCTGGGGCTCCCCGGGCAACCCGGGATACGGTTATTCAGAAGTATATGACGAACGGTTTCATGACGCGCTCTTTACAAAGGATATTCTCGCGCCAGGTGAAATATTGGCTTATCAGAAAGCTTACTACGCACCTTACGCAGCCTGGGAAAACATCTGGAGATGGCACCAGTACGAGATAAACCTGCTCGGTGAACCGGAGATGCAGATATGGTCGAACGAACCATCTGAGGTCGTGGTGCGGTACCCGGATTCAATTACGAACAGTGGTGGAATGATAAGCGTCTGTGTAGAGGACCTTGTTGGGGGAGCTATCGGGGGCGCGAGAGTAGCGCTGTCCCAGAATTCAACGTTGATTGCATCAGACGTAACTAATCCAACGGGATGCGTACTCCTCAACGTAGCGCCAACTTCTCCCGACAGCGTACTCCTTACCGTGACAGGCAAGAATATTTTTCCTTTCCAGCATTGGATAAATGTCTTCTTCTCCGGGACCTATATCTCGCTTGAGAACTGGGTATTATTCGATACGACAGGCGCGCCCCTTTCCGGTACTGGTGTTGCGCCCGGCGATTCCCTGACTATGACCATCAAGATCAAGAACACCGGCACCGAAGTTTCTGAAAACGTAACCGCGAACATCGCGCTACCCGAAAATATCGATGTTCTTGAAGAGTCGTTCGATTGCGGCGACCTTGCCCCAGGCGATACATTTATTATAACAACTTCGCTTAATGCCCATCCCGGCTTATACAACGGGGATCCGGCACCCATAGTAATCAATATTACCGATTCCGAAGGGGATTCCTGGCACTACACACTCGATGTTCACATTAAAGCGCCCGAGTTGAGCGAGATGTTCTATACCGTTGTCTCCTCAGGGGAGGATTTGATCGTAGAGCCAGGGGAAAGCGCAACGGTGGAGATAGTTGTCGATAACACTGGACCGGTCGAGCCTCTCAACGCGAAGGTATCGCTGTATTCAGAGGACCCATATATCGTCACGCCGGAGGGCAACTTCAGCATCACTTTTTTCTCGGCAGATTCGGGAGTGTCCGCCCCCATGGATATCGAGATTTTACCTACAGCTCCAAGCCCTCACTTCGCGCTCATTATCGCCCGTGTCACCACTGCAAGGGGTTTGACGTTCAATTCCAGTTTCAACTTCGTCATTGGCGACATCAACTTCTTTGATGATATAGAATCAGGTGATGGACTCTGGACTACCGAAGGTCCGGATAACCTCTGGCATATTACCGACCGAAGATCTCACTCGGGAAGCCACTCCTGGTGGTGCGGAGATGATGTCATGGAAGTGTATGAGGACAACCTATATTGCCCCATGAAAACCTTACCCATAATCGTCAGCGACAATGCACAGCTTTCATTCTGGCTTTACTACGACGTCGCAAATTACGGGGTGGACGGCATTTACGTGGACATTATTCATCAATCGGATACCACCCGGGAGTCGTATATAGGGTCGGGGGGAGCTCTCGACTCCACGTTGTCATTTCTCGTAGGATGGTCTGAATATACTTACGACCTGTCATATATCCCGCCAGGCGACACCATCGAAGTGTTGATAACCATGACTTCGGACAATGACCTGGTAACTTCGGAAGGGTTTTACATTGACGATGTTTCGGTGGGTAGCCAGCCGGTAGCGTTCACTCTTTTTTCAGAGTATCGAGAAACTCCTATTCAAGCCTTCGAAATTAACGGGATATACCCAAATCCGTTCAACGGGAAGTTAACCGTTTCGTTCAGCCTTCCGGAGGATGGAACGGTAAGTTACCGGGTTTATGATCTCATGGGGCGTGTGGTTCATGGCGAGGAGGATAATTTGGGCAAGGGGCTTCACACCTTGACCTGGGATGGTTCGGATGATGAGGGAAGGGGGCAGCCTTCGGGAATTTACTTCATCAGAATTTCAGATGGTTGTCAAGAATTAATTGAGAAGGTTTTGTATTTGAAGTAGGAAAAGGTAAACCAGGAATTGCGGCAGGTTAGTCCCCTCTCGAGAGGGGTGCCCGAAGGGCGGGGTGTGTCCTAAAAGCAATGTTAGGAAAATGACAAACCGCGGAGACCCCTCTGCCGGGAAATATCGAATGTGAGACACAATCTGCTATAATTTCCAATGGTCTTGAGGTGTATATCTGTAAATCCCGCCAGGTAAACCTGCGAGGAAATAAAACTGTAGTTTATTCGCGCCTCAAACTTACATGGATTTCTCGACAAGCAAACCCTATTTGTCATTTCGAATCCTGATTTATCGGGATGAGAAATCTATGTAATTGAGTTATTTAGAGCATGGTCAAATACTAACATAGATTTCTCGACAAGATATAATTATCTAATTTTATTTGTTTCGTAGGGAGTGTTATGATTATGGACATAGCTATAATTGAGCGTCTCGAAATGACAAAAAAAAGCAACAGCATCCAACTGTGCGTCAATAATTAAAATAATCGGTAGTTACTATTTAATAACATTGTTAGTATCAGATAACAATATTTATTTAAGGCTATCTTATTGCAAAATAACAATATACGGAATGCCCACACTTGTTTTCGTTAATATTTACTAACCATACCGCTACATTCCACCTGGAAGCTACACAACCCCCATTTCCGCCTATCCAATTGAAAATAAATAAAATAGAATTTTGAATTAAAGTTTGGCACGGTATTTGCTCTTTAATCTGCACGGAAATCACATAAGGAAACCAAAGTACCGGATAAGGGAAAGAAAATGGTTGATAATAAAAATAAATATCCTATATTATTATTGAAGAAAGGAGTGGGTGTTAGTAAATTATATTTACATATTTTAATTCTCTTATCCTTCCTTATATTCTGCGTTTCGGCAGCGGTGAACGCCCAGGTATATATCCCCCACGAATCCGGGCTGCAGATTGCCTACGATACCACTTACGGCTACTTCGAGTTCGGCTTTACTGACGGCAGGAAGCTGACCAACGGCTACATCCCGCCATCGCTTCCCTGGGTTCCCGGACCGTCCGAAACCCACTTCGTCCTTCGAATAGACGAGTTCTATTTTACATACAATCCCTATTACCTGGACCATTATCCGGGCACGTTCAACATAAACAGCTACATCACTTCACACAGCATCAGCTACGACCCGCCGGAGATCACAACGACCTGGGAGTTGAGCACTCCGCCGATATTCGATTTAACCCTGACCCAAAGACTGATACCAACATACCTTGACAGCGCGGGGCAGGTCAGGATAGAGTACGAAGTATCCAACACTGGCGGTATTGTTTGTGACTGCGCGCTGAAGCTCTTCATAGATATGAAAACCAATGGCTGCGACGACCCCCTGATCCATACCGGCTCGTCAGTCCTGAATACAGGTTCAGTGTGGTATTATCCTGACATTCCTATTTATTATCGGGGTTACGAAACCACACCGCCGGAGAGTTCTTCGGTAGTAGTCGAAGGTCATCTGAGGCACGCTTACTGCACCGCTCCGGACGCGTTCGCAATCGGGCAGACTCCCGGGCTATCGCACTGCTGGTGGGACTTCGACTCGGCATGCAGCGAAGATGCCGGTTTCGGGGAGCCATACACGAACGTCGGGATCATGGCGAGGTGGGACAGGTCACTCCTCCTGCCAGGCAGGGAAAAAAGCTACGTAACCTACTACGGGCTGGGAGAAACGCCCATATACGAACCCGGATTATTGTTGACAATTCCTGAAATTATTGATATAGAAATGACGGGCACCGACCACCCCGGATGCTTCGAAATAAGCGGCGTCGCAACCAACAACGATTACCTCACCAGAAATTACAATGGGGTTTATGTCTGCCTGCAATTCGGCGACACTGCCAATTACTACCTCTACCCCGAACTCCCGTACTTCCCGAACAGATGCATGTACACCGTGCCATCGGTACTGCCATACTCCGAATCTGGGGCGATGACCTGGCTGGTCTGCCTCACCGATACCCTGTACAATCCGGTCAGCGACACCATCTTCTGGAAAGCTTATACCACAACCCCGCTGGACGTGGACACCGCTTTCGATACCACCATAATAACCGGACCTGAGGTAGCAGACCCCTGCTCCCTCTGCGGAACAGTTTCAGGCACGCTCTACTCCGATATCAGCCCGTACTTCGTTACCTGCGAAGTGCACGTTCCAACTGACAGCGCGCTCATCATAGAACCCGGAAGCTCGATCATTTTCCTCGGGCACTACAAGTTCTGCGTCGATAGTAACGCCCTACTCAAAGCCATCGGCACGGAAAGTGATTCAATTGTATTTACAGCAGCAGATACTCACTTAACAGAAACAAGTGGTGGTCACCATGGTATAAGGTTTTTGTATGCTGGGGATGGCTGTAGCCTTAAATACTGCATCATAGAGTATGGAAATACATTTGAATATACAGTAGAAAGTGGTGGTGGAATTTATTGTTATCATTCAAATATAACTATTTCAAACAACAGAATATCAAATAATAAATCAGATGGCGATGGCGGTGGGATTTATTGTGGATTCTCAACCGTAAATATTATAAATAATTTAATTAGTGGCAATTCCGCACATGTAGATATCGGTATTGGAGGGGGTATATGTTGTGAAAGCTCAAATGTAAGAATAATTGGGAACAACATCAACAATAATTTTGGTCCAAACGGAGGTGGATTATCTTGTACTGATTCAGAAGGCCAGGTTTTTGGAAACACAATATCAATGAACTTGGCTAATTGGGGTGGAGGTATAGACCTCTCCAGATCTGACTTAGAAATATTTAATAACATAGTCATAAACAATGAAACGAATTTTTCGGGGGGAGGAATACGGTGTGGGTTTTCTTCAATATTATTAATTAATAACACTTTCGCTGAAAATTCATCTTTTAGGTCTCGTGGTGGAGGGTTATACTCCTACTGCTCCTCCCCTGTGTTATTTAACAACATTTTCTATAGCGACACTGCGCCTATGGGTAAAGAAATTTACTTGAGTGTTTATGATAGTAGAACATGCACTCTATTTTCGGCATATTCAAACCTCGACCCGGCAGAATGCTATACCGAACCAGGTTCTGATATCATTTGGGGTCCGGGTAATATAAATTTAGACCCATACTTTGCCGATACAACCTTCCGTTTATCGGAAAGGTCTCCATGTATCGACGCGGGGGGTGTCTGGGTCGCTGTCCCGGTACGGGGGGATACGATTTGGGCTCCACTCGACGATATAGAAGGCAATCCCAGACCGTTCGACGCTACCTCGAGCGGAGGATGGGACATGGGCGCTTACGAATTTTCATCCTCCATTGAAACAACATACGTGTGCGGGGGGGTATTTGGGACATGGAACTCAGACGAGTCGCCCTACTACGTGGTCTGCGAAGTACACATCCCCCCCGACAGCACACTCATCATCGAACCGGGATGCTCCATCATATTCACGAGCAATTACAAGTTCTGCATCGACAGCAACGCCACACTCAAAGCGCTCGGAACTGAATCGGAGCCGATAATCTTCACGGCGATCGATTCCTTTCCCACCGATTCAAGCTGGGGGCATCACGGGATACGGTTTTACCACGCAGCAGAAGGCTGCAGCCTGGCTTACTGCAAAATCTTTTATGGCAGTTCCGCAGGCGCTATGGATGAAGGTTATAATGCTTGCGGCGGTGGACTCTTCTGCTACTACTCATCTCCGGTAATCCATGATTGCGTAATTTCCAAGAACGAAGCAGATAAGGGAGGCGGTATCTACCTCGACCACTCGAATCCAGAACTAATGAACAATGTCATATCCCTGAATTCCGCAGGTCAATGGGGAGCAGGAATATATTGCCTGCATTCTCATCCTGGGATCGAATCGAACAGGATAACTCAGAACACAGCCTCGAGGGGAGGCGGATTATACTTCGACTCTTCAGACCCTGTAGTTTGCAATAACACAATTTGTGAGAATAATGCCATACTCGACGGCGGAGGGGTAGCATGCTGGCATTCGAATCCTATCCTGGTAAATAACACAATTTATTTGAACTTCGGAGGGGGTATCTGGGTAATTTACCACTCGAACCCGTGCATCTTCAACAGTATCCTGTGGGACAACACTGCGGGAAGGGAATATGAAGTTATGATCGATTTCTCGATCGACACCCTTGACTACGACCCTTGCGCGGTGTTCCTGGCTCACACGGATATCGACAGCGCCTTCTGTGAGATGGTTGGGGACACACTGGGTTCGTTTATCTGGGGCTCGGGTAATATCAACGGTGACCCGTTATTTTCAGACACCTATCACCACCTGTCATTGAGCTCACCTTGTATAGACCGGGGGGGAGAATGGGTCATTTCGCCATGGGGGGATACTATCTGGGCTCCACTTGATGATTTTGAAGGCACCCCCAGGCCGGTGGGAGAGGCCTGGGACATAGGCGCGGACGAAAGCGACTCGGTATTTTACCCGGATACCATTCATACACTGGAAATAACCGTGTTCGACGCTGTTACTTTCGAGACACTGCCGGGTATCGGGGTCATCATCTACAACTTTTACGAAGGTGGGGTTGTAAATTCCGGCTTCACGAACTCCTCCGGCATCGTCTGGCTGGATGTTTTGGAAGGGATTTACGCAGCCGCTGCTAATGATACATCATTTTCGTACTACGCGGAGTTCTATGACGGTACCCATCACCCGGCAATGTGCACCCCGTTGGATATCGATGCAACATCCCCGGATACAATCACTGACGTGTATTTCTACCTCGATTCTGTCCGCGCGTTCTTCAAGCTCTCTGGCAGGATACTTAACGAAGAACTCGACCCGGTCGATAAAGCATTCGCGATAGTGGTATCATCCGAAGAGGACGACGATTGGACAAAATCCGCAATCTCCGACACATCCGGTGAATACACGATATTCCTTCCCGTTGGAGATTATTACCTTCTCGGATATACGTACGGATACGTGCCGGTTCTATACGATAACGAGATCATCTGGGGGCGCGCCACATCTATATCAATCGACACTTCGGATATTGACAGTATTGATTTCACGCTTATAAAGAACCCGTTTTATATAATACCAGATACATCTTTAACTGCCATTGATGGACATGTGTATATGGAAGAGGAAGGGTTAGTGACCGATTACGATTTTGTCCCAGCTCCAGCGGCAAGGGTTTATCTTAAGGACACGCTCTCCGGCGATATTTGCTTTACCGGAGTTTTCACGGAGCTGGAAGGCGCATTTAACCTGGCTGGAATCCCTGAAGGGACGTACCAGATAATCGCTGATAAATTGTTCTTCGATTACTACCTGCAGGATATAGAGATTACCGGAGATGATGTCGAAGGTATCGAGATCTATCTTACCCACACCGGTATTTACAATGAACCCCATAATCTTCCCGGAGATTTCGCGCTTTACCAGAATTTCCCGAATCCATTCAATGCGAGCACGGCTATTGTATATACACTGCCGACGGATAGCAAGGTAAAATTCGAGGTTTACAACATACTCGGCAACCTTGTGGAAACACTCGTGAACACAAAGCAGGCGAAGGGAAGCTACCTTATCAAATGGCAGCCGGACGACCTCGGATCAGGGCTTTATTTCGGAAAACTGAAAACAGAAAAAGAACAAAGATCGATAAGGATTATGTATCTTAAATAAGATAACAGAGGACTGAAAGAAACCATAAATAATGATAGAATTATGAAATTAATATTTACCTACAAACATTTAGCGGAGAAGAAATCAAAGTTTAAATCATAAACCAGCTAAACCCTAAATGGGGGGGGAGAAAACATGAGAAGAGTTGTTGAAATCAGTTTAATGGTATTGTACACCCTCGGAATCCTGACCACAGCGAGCGCGGTCGTCCTGGAGAAGGACTATATCGGGATCGGAGCGAACGATTACGGATTGTTCACTATCGGCGTTCCGGTTCCGGGAGTGACCGACACAGGGTGCCCTGAAAACATCAAGGACCTGACCTGTTGCGACTACTGTAACGGCGGCGGTACAGGATTGGGTCACGCTATCTTCAAGATCGACGGCGAATATTTCAGTAACGATACCCTGATGCTGGAACCAAATCATTTGGAACTGGTAAGGAGAACCGAGAACGTGCTGGACCTTCATCTGCGGACAATGTGGGAGGCTGGGGACATTCAGATAACCCAGCTTTTAGTGCCCATCGATATGGACTCTGACATTAAAAAGGGCACAGTGAGAATACAATATTCCATAGCTAACACTGGTTCTATTCCACATGAAGTCGGGCTTTTGCTCAACATGGATTTAAAGATCGGGAGCAGCGGTCTTTCTGACATGGCGCGGTTCAGGTTCCCTACAGGTGTGGTTGTTGACACCACTGCAATTTTAGAACTGGCTGAAATCCCGCCATTCTGGGATTCACGCGACCCTGGGGATACTACTTTTAAAGCCCGGGGCGTTCTCGGTGTCCCCCCGAACGTAAGACCCGACCGCCTGGCTATCGGCGAGGCAAGACTCCTAACCGCTGTCCTGTGGGAGCCTTATTTAATACCTATTGGAGAACCGTATGACGACTCCGGTATTATTTACTTGTGGTACCCCCGCACCTTAAATCCCGGGGAGATATTGAACATCGTGACGACTTACGGGAAGTTGGAATCGCCTCCCCCGCCGCCACCTGGAAGATATTGGCGAATGATGGTAGAAGGAAGCAGAAGATTCGGATTCTATGATTGCGGATTATTGCCGAACCCCTTTACCGTTACCTTCGTTCCCGCGAACGTTTCCTTATATAATATCGAAGATGCACGCGCTACGATTAGTTTCAATAACCCCATGATCGGCTTGAGAGAGGGAGAAGTGGGGACCAAACCACTTGCGCCGGCGACCATCGGCGCGGGATTCTCGGGGATTACCTACTGGATTGCCGAAATCATCGATCCGCCTGTAACCAGCGATGCATACTGCGAATACACCATAGAGTTGACCAGCACTATTGACACCTGTGAATCAGACTCGATCGAATGCTGCGTTTATGATACCTGCACTTATGTGGATACATTATTTGTACCCGCATCTTCTTATGAAGGTCCTGTCGCAGAAGTCAACGAACCGCTTTACAGCACGATAACATCCGATCCGCATCAACCGACGATGTTCGAAATCTCGGACCTGGAGGGAGTGAACCCATCTACGATTTGGGTGCGGCATTTAATGGGTGCCAGCGACCTGTTGTTCAGGATAGACGGGGATTCGATAGTGGTCCTTGAAGGAGATAGCTTGATTATTTTTCATCCCGAACGTTGTCCTGAGATAGCGAGTTATTCCGATGGTAATCGACCGGTAGTACAGCTTATCGAAGCCATGGACGTTCATGGATGCGCGCTCGGTGAAACGCTGACCACTCGTTTCCTGGTCGATCTCACTGCTCCGCGCTGCCCGTTCCACGGTTATGGTCCCGCCGGGGATACACTCTGGGATTCGCTTTTCGTCGCCTGGATTAACATCTATGACAACCTCGGACATGTGGACACTAACTCCATTGAGCTTGGTATCAACAAGCTCAGCGACCACCAGGGAACCTACACAATATCACATGACGCGCTTTATTACCATGAAGACGATATTTACGTAGTCAACGACACGCTGTACATCGATCCGGAAGCTGCCGGGATACACTGGGATGACGGCGTGGTTGAGATCTGCCCGGTTCACTGCGCTGACAAACCCGATTATGGAATACCCAATGCAGTAGATGATACGGCGTATTGTTTTTCGTTCACCGTTAACGCGCACGGTCCAAGGGCTTACACGGTTGAGCCCCGCGATGGCGATTGCACTTCGAACCCTGAGCAGCAAATAATATTCAAACTCATCGACGGCAATGGAATTCTCCCGTCATCCGTGCTATACACAGTTCAGGGAGACACTTTCGGGGTGGCTTCAACTGATGATACTATTATCACCTGGATACCGCCTGTACCCTGGGAAGACCTTGAAGAGGTGGAGGTCAGGATACTGAGCGCCGAGGATGATATGGGTATCCCGATAGACCTGAGCCACGCTCCGGATTACAGCTTTTTAGTTGACTTGACACCTCCCGCTCTGGGAGACCACCTGCCAACCGAGGGGGAAATTATTGGGACAGTGAGACCATTGATCACCATACCAATAATAGAGTCAGGCTGCGGTGTTGATACAGCCTCATTTGTTTTGACTATTAATGGTGAATCATGGCTCCTGTCCCACCCCGCTGCCTGGTGGGATAATGATGAAAGAATTTTATGTTTCGATGTTGCCGAGTCGGATCTTGACTTCAACTCTTATGATACTGTCGAGGTCTGCGTTACTGTTGCTGACGCGCCCACAATTGGAGACGCGAACGTTGGCGGTTCTTACTGCTGGACGTTCTACATCGCTGCTGAGAACCCTGAAGCGTGGTTCGTTACAGGCAATTACATCTGCGATCCTGAACCCGGTGTCAGAATACTCCTTACTGACCCGGACGGTGTGGATGCCTCCACGATACTCCTGACAGCCCTAAATTTCGGTACGATGGAAACCGATGAGTTTACCCTCGCTGACGCGGAACTGCGCTATTTTTCCGACACCCTGACCTGGACTCCATCTGCGCCTCTTGAAAATGGCGATTCTATCGAAGTCTGTCTGAATGAAATGGAAGATATCTTCGGCTATGCCCTTGACGCTCCGGTCTGCCAGCGATTCTTCATCGATCTGGATGCACCGTTCTTCATCGAGAGATACACTATCTTCGAGAATTTGACCCCGGGACCTATCGCCGACACAACGGTACATATCTTTATAGATACCGGTGATTCAACCGGATCCATAGATGAAGCAACCGTCCACTTCATCGCGAATGGTATCGAATATACTACTGATTCGGAAGCACTTTCTCTCATAGATGGACACCTGGTACGCTTCATCCCGGCGATGGCTGGGCTTGATTACCATTTGTATGACTGGTGGGAGTGTTTTCTGTACGTAGGGAGTTACTGCGACTACGGCTCTAACATAATGGACCCTCCATATCATTTCTGGTTCTGGTATTTTCCGACACCCGGCATCGACGATGACCCAAAAAAGCCATGCGATTTCTCCCTGCAGCAGAACTATCCGAATCCATTCAATGCTCAAACAACGATAGCCTTTACACTCCCGGTCGATGGTAATATTTCTCTTGAGATCTACGATCTGTTGGGCAGGAGGATAAAGGAATTGGTTGGAGGAGAGCGAAAAGCCGGGATGCATGTTATCCTATGGGATGGAACTGATTTCAACGGAGACCCCGCGCCTTCCGGCGGTTATTTCTATCGATTGAAAGCCGGGGATAAGAGCGAAGTAAAGCAAATGTGGATGATTAAGTAAATGATTATGGTAACCCTTGAAACAGGTTATCTCAAAGTTGAAATAATAACATAAGGAGGTGTAAAATGTCTTTGCAGATTTTGGAGACTATCATACGGGCTCCCCCTGTCTAGTGACATTTTGTGATTTCTTTAAACTTTCCCCTTGCTCACACGCGGTCACAGGCGTGTGAGCATTTTTTTTTAGCTGCAGCAGCGCAGGCTATAGTACTCTCGACTACCAGATGTTTTCTTCACTTCATAAATCTTCAACCATTATTGGTTATTCGAAATTCATTTTTTCGATAGCAGTTCCTCGGCTATCTTAACTCCTTCTATAGCGCTACTCGCATAAGCATCCGCGCCAATCTCATTTGAAAATGCCTTTGTCACGCATGCCCCCCCAACTATTATCTCCATATTAAGACCGTTTTCCCTTATCAAATCGATGACATTCTTCATCTCAACCATAGTGGTGGTCATCAAAGCGCTCAAGCCAAGAATGTCCGGCTTGTACATTTTGCACGCCTCTAAGATCACTTCAGCAGTAACGTTTTTGCCCAGGTCAAAAACATCGTACCCGTATGCCTCGAACATGGTTCGTACCAGGTTCTTGCCGATGTCGTGAATATCCCCTTCCACTGTCGCGATTACGAATTTTCCCTTGGATGCTCTTTCCTTTCCCTTTATAAGTTCTGGTTTAAGGAAATCCAATCCCGCTTTCAGAGCTTCCGCGCTTGAAACCAACTGCAGCAGGAAGAGTTCCTTCTTCTCGAAAAGGTCCCCAACCGCTTTCATTGAAGGGATAAGCATTGTGTCTATTATATCGGTGGGTTTAATACCATTCTTCAAAGCTTCTGTTATCTTCCCTATAACCCCGTTCCTGTTACCCAGTCTAATCTCGTTTTCGAGTGTAGTTTCTCTTTCGATGTCCTCGTCTTCGATCTGCGCCTTGCTGTACTCTTCGATGAAAGTCTGGGTATATTTCTCGGGGTTTGTCAGCACTTTTCCAGCATTTATAACGTCGAAAATACCCCTGTCAAGCGGGTTTAATATCGCCGCGTCCAGCCCAGCGCTAATAGCCATGCTTAAGTACGTTATATTGACCTGCTCCCTTTTAGGCATTCCGTACGAAATATTACTCAGACCGACTATAGTAGCTATATCAAGCTCCTTTTTTAGCAGCCTCAGGGTTTCAAAAGCAATTTTGGGATCGTAGCCTGGTGTGCTCAAGGGCATTATCACGGGATCGATAATAACATCCTCCTGTTTCAACCCGATTTCCACCGCTGAATTTATTATCTTCTCGGCTATTTTCAAACGCTTGTCAGCCTTCTTCGGTATCCCGCTCTCGTCCATTGTCAGTCCTATGAATGCCGCTCCCTGTCTCTTCGCTAAAGGTAGGATGTTCTTGAGGTCTTTCTCGGTACCAGAAACCGAATTGATGATCGGTCTCCCAACATATAGTTCGATACCCTTCTCGAGAGTGAATATGTTTGGGCTGTCGATAAATAAGGGCAGGTTTGTGACATTTTGGAGCACTCTGATAGCCGCGCCCATAACGTCCGCTTCACGTTCACCCCCAATTCCCGTGTTAACATCCAGCGCCAGGGCGCCGGCTCTCTCCTGAATACTTGCCTCGTATCTCACTATCGAGAATTTGAAATTCTGTAATTCCTCGCTAAGTTTTATCCTTCCGGTAGGATTGATCCTCTCTCCCACAGGTACGAATGGATGGGCAGTACCAATTGCTACAAGCCTGGTTCTGCTCGTAATGAATGTACCTTTTTCTTTCTGGTAGCTTTCGGGTTGTTTACCCCTGACCGCCTTCGCGATCCCCTGAGTGTGCTCGGGTGTAGAACCGCAGCATGAACCTATTATATTCGCGCCGGCTTTCCAGTACCTGAGCGAGTATTCCGCCATCTCATCTGGAGTAGCCGGGAATATCGTTCTGCCGTTTTCGAGTTCGGGAATTCCACCGTTCGGCTGGCATATAACCGGTTTATCGGTATATCGCCGGATTTTTGAAATTATCTGTACCATATTATCGGGGTCATTAACGCAGTTTGCGCCTACTGCAGCGACTCCCAGCGCGGATACGGTAACTGAAAAAACCTCCGCGGAGGTACCCGTGACGGTTCGAGTCCCTTCGTCGAAGCTCATCTGAGCTACTATCGGAATCTTTGTCGCCTCTGCCACACCAAAAATGGCAGCTTTTATCTCCCGTAAATCCGTAAAAGTCTCCAGGGTAATGACATCAGCGCCTGCTTCCGCAAGGACCTTTGCCTGATTCTTGAATTGATTGAGAGCCTCCACGAAAGTCAATTCGCCAAAAGGGTGGAGGAACACACCAAGCGGACCTATCGAACCCGCGATAATGGCGTCAGAACCTACTGATGATCTCACCAGTTCAACCGCTATCGAATTTACCTTTTTAAACTCACTCTCCAGTCCAGCGCTTCGAAGCTTTAAAAGGTTCCCGCAGAAAGTGTTGGTAGCGATAAACCTGGCGCCGGCGTCGTAATATAATTTGTGAATTTCCCGCAGCTTCTCCGGATGGGTCAGGTTCCAGGCTTCTGAAGGAACACCGGCGGGCATTCCAAACTTTTGCAGCATCGTTCCTATCGCTCCATCGGAGATGAGAATCCCTCCCTGTAATTTCTTATTCAAATCTATCATATCCCGTCGTCCTGTTGTGGTTTATTAATTCGATTTTTTCCCTTTTATTTTCGCACATAATCACAGCGCTTTACGCATTCTCTTCCGAAACCCCGGAATACTTAACTTTCCATCCGATTATTCCCGATATACTCTTCCTTGGATACATGAAGAATTTTTCGTTCAATTCTATTCCGATCCGGTCAGGGTGCAAGATATCGAAAATGCTTTTCTGGTTTTCCAGATCAAAATCACCGTAGCCGGGACTGAAACGGAAGGTCGTGGTCATCTTGTTCAACATCGCTCTCTGCTCGGTCATACTGGACACTTTCTCCGCAAGCTGTTCAACCGCGACCGAACCTATCACATCCATAAGATAACCCTTCGCTATCTCTCCCTCCTTTTCGTATGCCTCCGCCCTTCTTTCTATACCATCCGAAACCGTGCAGGCAAATATGGTCGCCATCTCCGAATCCCGCAAAACCTTATAGAGAGAGACACTCTCGATCTTAAAATTTCCCTCCAGGCAAAGTAAATTGTCATCTTTATCTATAATATCCATATCAGCGTACACTATTTTTGTCTCTATTAATGGCAAAGCTTCCCACATCAAATCATAAATCCCGGGTGATAAACGGTTCTCCAATTCAAAACTGCTGCTCCTCTCCAGCGCCCATCTCAGGACTTCCTCCTTCTGGATATTTATATCAATATGCTTGACTGTTTTGGTTTCCATAAAGTGATATCGCTTATAAAATAATATATAACAACTATATGATTTCCTTTATCTTATTCTTTTAACAAGTTTTTCTATGTTTTGTAAACCTCTTGTTGAAAATCCTACCATGGATTCCTGGATTATACCATTCTTATCCACAACCACTGTGATAGGTGTTCCACCACCATAATACGGCTCAAGCTGGTTATCCTCTTTCACATCCATTGGAAGCAATATCGGGTAGGACATTTTTTTATCAGATATGAACTCGAGCACTTCTTCCTTTCTACCAACATCCATACAGATCCCGAAAACCGCCACATCTTCACCCAGAGCCTGTATATCCTCCATCCATTTTATCTCCTTTTCACAGGCTTCACATTCCAGGCTGAAAAAGTGCATAACGATAGTTCTTCCAAAGTATTTTTTCAACTCTATTTTTTCACCATTTTTAATATTTGTCAATGTAAAATCGGGCGCGGGTTTCTTTAATACGCTTTGTCTCTTCTCTATCCATTCTTTCTGAAGCATCTGCTGGGCAATTTTCTTCTGATCGGCTGACAAGTTTTCAATCAGGTCCCTCGCCTCCTCAGATATCTTCACTTCCGCTTCGCTTAATTTAAGACCGCTTAACTTCCTGACCACCGGATATTTGAAGTAAACGTCATTTATTGAAATAGCAGCTTCCGCGGTTTCGCCTTCCACTTCTAACTGTCCCAATAAAATATACCTGATTCCCATTATCTTACCCCACTTGGTCAACAGGTCTTGCGTGTCATGTGTCTTATATGCGGGATCCTGAACCAGGTTCTTAACAAGTTGATTTGCTGAAACGATCCGGTATTCTTCGTTCTCGTTGATGATCCGGATGATTCTACCGGTAGTATTCTTTATTATCTCGACTATTTCGGGTTCCCTGGAAGCGCTTTGAAACGGTATCACCGCCATATTCTTATTATCACCATCTGCATTTACCGGCAAGATCCTTCCGGTAACAGCAATGTCAATGACGCTATTTTCGGGATCGTTTGTGAAAACCCTTAGCGTATCGCTGATAGTCCCTGTATCTTCGGGAGCTGTAAAAACTATCTTGAAATTATCCATCCTATCGGGCAGAACAGTGTCAGCTTGTTCCAATATTTTATAAGCGGTAGAAGGAACAACGATACTGTCGATAGTAAGGCTTCCTTTTCCATCGTTGTGTATAGAAAACACCTGTTCGTTCTCTGAGGAAGTTATCAGGTAACCAAGGTTCCAGCTTTCCGGCTCAATAGCGGCGGAAGGGGGATTACCGCAACCCGCCAGAAAGAGCACAGTAGCCAAAGCAACCATAAAGAATATCTTGTTTTTCATGACAAAAATCACCTGCTTCAATAATTAATATTAATATAATTCGTGTACGTAATAAATGTAAGTTCACAATTTAAAATAATTCACAAGCTTTTTATTAGTTATAAATCGCTAAATACTCAAGATGCTAATTTATTGATAATCAATCGATGAAGAGTATCAAATCGCACTCGGTAACAGCAAACACCCAGAAACCAGCGCCGGGCAAGGTTTCCCATTTCATATTGTAGGTTTTGCTGAGAGGGTCATAATTGAAAAGGCTTCCTCCGAGAAGCGCGGCTTCCGGATCTGTTACAAAGCTACTCCATGGTGTTCTAAATTTATTTCCGCCTATCATGTTCCAGCCTTCTTTAAGGTGTACAACGATGGAATCAGCAGCAGTTCCGGGAATAGAAACCAGTGTATCGTGGGGATACAGGAGAAAGTAAGACCTTCCGGGTTCAAGCGTATCAACTTCCTGATAGGTATGTACTTCGGGGTCATAGCTATAGAAACCGCCAATAGCTTCCGGGAAATAGGCATCAATCGATGTGATATTTTCGTTCAGCGGGACAGAGATCATATTCCAGCCTTCCAGGATAGGAATTATAACTTCGCCATCTATGGGGTAGCTTATAGCAGCGAAGAAATCCGGAATACCCCAGCCGTATTGGTTTGACGGTGAAGTTGATCTGCTGGCAGTATTTGTAAGGGCTTCTATCACCTGCATAGGCCCCCAGGTCGGGTGTACTTGCAGGAGCAATGCGCATCCGCCGGCTAAGAGCGGGGTGGAGAGTGATGTTCCGCTCGAGCTGCCATAGGATTCATCGGAGTATGCTGACGCGCATTGGGTTCCAGCGCCCAGAGCCATCAGCGTGGGTTTGATCCTGCCGTCAGCGGTGGGACCCTGGGAACTGAACGCCACTAGCGAATCGTTGATGCCAACAGCGCCACATGAGATAACACTATCCGCGTCTGCGGGAGTAACCAGGGTACTTCTACCCGGACCGCTGTTACCCGCAGCCGTACACACCAATATACCCCGGGACGCAGCAATATCTGCAGCTACGGTTATTCGCGCAGTGTTGCCATCAAGGTCTTCCGGCATATACCTGGTAGCGTCATCCCAGTCTATGTAACCGAGTGAGCAGCTGATTAAATCCGCGCCGAGGCTGTCAGCCCATTCCATCGCAGCGATCCAGTTGTCCTCCTCGACCGGCATTTCCTGGCTCAGGTCCTCCGTCTTCGCGAGCAGGAAGGACGCGCCATAAGCGGGACCGTAAAGCTGGTCGGGAACCGCCGCAGCAAGCGCCGACCAAACCGAAGTTCCATGGTTCATCTGACCACCCCAATCGCCAGGCTCTTCACTCACAATACCATCGTCCATTACAAAATCATATTGGTCAAGGAGATCCAAACCTGCGAATGCCGCATGTGAAGTCCTGAATCCCGTATCGGTTATACACACTATCACCGATTCACCCGTAACACCAAGCTCGTGAACAATAGGGATATTAAGCTGATCAAGCTGCGCGAATGAAAACCCGTAACTCAGGGAATATTCTGTCGATGGAAGAGTAAATTCTATGCCCTCGGTCTCTGGCGATTTCTTTATTCTATACCTGACGACAGGTGTTACCTCCCTGACAAAGTCCAAACTCTCTATTTGCTTTAAAACGCTTTCATCCGCAGTTATGCTGACGCCGTTAAACCACCTGGAACGATTGTGAATGACTGCTCCTATTTCAGAAATAGCCTGGATATAATTATCCGCTAAAGGCAAATCTCTCATATCAACAAGATTTTCCTGCGTTCTCGTCTTCAATCTCCGTTGAAGTGCGTGATCGGACATGGAATCTATGAACCTGTTCCTTGCCTTAACAAATTCCTCTTCCGAAGATATACCCTTATCTTTGAAAAATACCCAGTGTTTTACACCGTTCGCCGATGAAAATGATACGAGTAAAAGCGTTAATAAAACGACCATTTTAATACAAATCTTCATCATGTACCTTCTTAATAACTACATTATTTTCTTTATTTTTCCTGAAAATATTCTTTAAAAACAGGTAATTGGGAACGTTAATTTCAGTATTTTCTTCAGTTTCCAAAACCGTATAAATAACCTTAACTTCTTTCACTTTGCCTTTATAACCCGCAATTTGAATCTCATCACCGATAGCGATTTCCCGCGTTCCCAAAATAATAAGACTCGAGAAAAGATTAATAGCCGGACGTATCAGGGTGATAATCGTAAAGCAAAGCAATATCGCAAAGACAATGAACATATACAATCCTCGAACCCCCGGTATAAGCGCAAGAACACAGAATAATATAGCAATTACTACCAGGCTTTTTAGAACGCGTTTCATCGGCAGTAAAAGCGTGTCTGGGAGCCGGGAGAATTCAATCTCGTGTTCCTTAAGCTTATTATATAAATGGTTGATCAAACTGAAGAGGTAGCCTCCTATAATGATCAATAAAACTGCTCCCAGGACCGGCTTGAATATTGCTAAAAAGACCAATCCTATCTCTTTTAGAATTTCAACAGTAAAATTGATGAGTGTTTGGGTATATACTTTGGTCAGCGGGAATATATTGAAGAAAATTATTAGGAAAAAGTAAAAAGCGATCACGTAGAATATCCACTTGACGACTCTCAATGATTTTATGAAGAAAACTACAATACTTCGTCCGGAAATGATTTGCTTTTCCTTGAGTTTCAGACCGGTTATCTTTTCACCCTCGAGTTTAACGAAGTGCCTCGATAGCTTTTGAAACAACCAATGGACCAGCCATAAAACAATGACAAAAATCACAGGCAGTATCACCGCAAGGATCATCCTGCTCCATGCTCTCCAGTTCGAGTATTTCCTTTTTGCATCTATGATCCCCTGTTCGATCTGTGAAGCCCATTGCTCCGCCAGCTGGCTTCTGCTTATGTCCTTCCCTGTCACATCATTGGGTCCTACTGCTATTATGTTGGTTTGCCCGTTGACAATTATCTCAAAATCATCGTTAAGCTCGACCGTCAATTCCTCCTCTTTGATATTAGGGTCTGTAACGATCTTGTTGAGCTTGGTGTTTGCAACCTTAGCCCGGCGCTCTACGGAGAAGTTCTTGTATGGTTGATCAACTTCGAAAAGTTTAATACCCCTGACTTCGACCCAAGTAGAGTCCTGGGCGTAAATGTATAAAGGGACCAAAATCAGCGCGAGAAGAATAAATAGATTTATTTTTAGTTTATTTTTCATAATTCAACTCGTTATTATGCTAAATTTAATAACTTTATATAATATGAAATAAATCAATAAAGTCAAGAAAATAGTGGGAGATGTTGAGGAGACTGTTTTTGAAGTGTGCAGCTTAACGGATTATATGTTTTTCTTCTGAAGTGAATCGGTTTTGTTTTGAGACCTGGTGTACTGAAAAATTAGCCAGTCTGTTTGTTTCTTCTCTCGGAGCGCAATCGACTGTTTATTAGTCTAAAAGACTAAAAAATTTGCCAATGCGTCTTTTTCTCGGAGTGCATTAACTTTGTTTGGGTGGATTTTTGAGGATAGATTGTATTGAAAATAGCGGTTTAGATTGCCTTATTTTTTTTATTTGATATCCAAACAAGCTAATGCGTCTTTCGGCAGTGAATACCAACATAAATAATGCTAAAGAATGCATTAGCTTGTATGCGAAGATTAATATATATAATACTTTAGATTCTGCATATTTCGAAGTTTATTATTTTAGAAAAATGCTTTAGGCATCCAAAGTTAATGTTCACCTACCGAAGCCCTACAATATAGTTAAGATTAAGAGTATTTTATGGCGTAGGTTGG
>JAFGQG010000198.1 GCA_016935765.1 bacterium | reverse complement strand
CAATTCTGGTCGGAAATAATAATGTTGATTTTGTGTTAGGGGTTCAAAATTTTGAACCCTTAAGGAATGTAATGTATATTCGTGCATTAGTGGCGTTCTTTTTGTGATAACACAAGAAGTTCCTGGGAGTTGGTGTTGGATTAGTATGCCTATGAGATTGCCGCGTCAGAAAAGACGAAAATAGGAGTCTTTTCTCATTGTTTCCCTTGGAAACACCGCGATAGACGGTTGAGGAGGTTTTTGATGGTAGTGGGGGTTAGTGTTGGATTTGTATGCTTATGGGATTGCCTAAAACCAACTTTTGATGGTTCTGCGACAAACGGGTGGAGTTTTTTTTAGTTTTCATTGCAACAAAATCGCAGGCTAAAGCGCTGCGGCTACCTAATGCTTTTTTTACTTCTGAAATCGTTAATCTATTAATCCCCGATAAATCGGGAAAGCCGTTATTCTGCAATCAATCTTGTCCTTTCTTTCTTTCTTTCTTTCATCTTAATACCTATTTTCTTCTCTGTGTCTCAGTGTCTCTGTGGTTAAACCTTTCCTCATTTCATCAAAAGCATTCTCCGGCAGTCCTCAAACTCCCCTACCCTCAATTTATAAAAATACACTCCGCTTGCCAATGACTCCCCTTCTTTATCACGTCCATCCCAGGTAATCGAGTAACTCCCTCCTGCGTTGATCTCCTTCTCAAGCGTGACTACATTCTCACCGAGTATGTTGAAAACCGGTATCTCCACCCAGTTGTCAGCGAGGTGTTTCAGCCCACCGGGACTAACCTGGAATTTGATAACAGTATTTGAATTGAACGGATTAGGGTAGTTTTGTGAAAGCTCGCATCTTTGCGGCAGCGCGGTCGACGGTTTATCTTCGATTCCCGCCATGGGCGCGCTTACCCAGGCTTTTATCATCAGGTCACCAAAGAAGAATGGATTCCAGCCGTCCGTTCCGGTGTATGAGTAGCAATTGCTGTCGATCGGGGCTGTATAATCCACGCCGATGCCCGGGTAACCCGAGTACTCCTCAAGGAAATTGATAACTACCCAGTAGATACCGTGTTCGACCTCCGGCGGCTCATCTCCCGGCAGGTTGTACTCAGTCCAGGTATATGAGTTCAAGTCCATCCTGAAAGGTCCTGATGTTACTGTTCCTGGCAAACCTGACGAGTCCGCCTGGATCGTTATGTCAATACCCATGTTGTTATTGGAAAATACAGCCACTTTTCTCACCATGCATGGGTAGAACGGGGGTTCGAAGCTTGCCGCGAACTTATTATTATCCCACGAGAACGAGACCACGTAATAGCCCTCTGCGGAACTGTCTGTATGCGCGATCTCGGTCAGTTCCGGCGCGCTTCCCACGAAGCTCCCGTAGTACTCCGACATCGTTCCCATGACTATCTCGTAATCGATTTCGGTGTAACCCTGTATGGCGTATTCGTACCATGCGCCCTGTACCAGTTCCCTGTCTGAGAAGCGTTCAACATCGCTGTCGATGAAGGCGTATGAATCGCCGTTCCGGTAGAGTATCAAGCCGGAGAGTCGGAGCAGCGGGAAGCCGTCGACGCCGGTTTCCGGGTCGTTCCATTCGACCTCCAGTCGCCGGTACCCTGGGGAGAATACCGCTATGCTGTCCACCTTGTCAGGCGGGGCATACAGCACCGCCGGGATGGTGAGAGTGCCATAATGATTGGGGTATGAAACGATGTTATCCATATCCTGGGGCCACCAGCCGTCAAAAGTCGAGCCTGTGCCAGTGATGATTCTTTGCAGGAACACTCCGAAGCCTATTTTCCGGTCAGGGGCGAATAGCTGCAGTTGAGTGCCTTCCTTGAAACCAAGGGATAGCGCGGTTTCCATCTGGAACCAGCCGAATCCCGTGCTGAACTTGAGCGGGATGTCGGGAAGCGTGTCCCGGTACCCTTCACGAGCGCCATAAACCAGCTCCCTGAATATTGGAATGCCTATACTGCCAGCAACGTAGTTGAACCAGAAATTGCCTTCGTCCCAGCGGTCTTCACTCCGCGCCCAGCTTCCGTCATGGTTGTCATCGATGTAGATACCCAACCCCTCTCCGGGGGTCAGCGCGTGGTCCCATTTGTTCTCAGCTGCAATGTATAAAAGATCGAGTGAATCGCTGTATTTAAAGTATATGAAAACGGTGCCCGGTCGATTGGGCTCACCATCGTAGATCCCGAACACATCCGAGATATCAACCTTTACAGCGTCTCCCCATTCTTCCATGTCGAACCAGCCGTTAAATGTCGGTATCACTTCAGCCAGCGGGACTTCCACGTCCGTAACTATATATGAATCATCGAGATTGCCCATCGCCTCGTTGGAATAATCGCTTTCTCCCTCTGTGTACTTCGCCGTTACCACGTAGTAGTAATCGTAAGTTGGAAATACCCCGTAATCGATATATATACTATCCTCTCCGGTAACTTTGCCTATAAAAGTATATGGTCCACCCGGGATAAGCGACCTGTAAATTCTGATACTGTCCGGAATGGTAAGGGTCGAGTAGGTCGAGGTCCTTCGCACTTCGAATGGTTCCCAGGTCAATTCTATGGAATCCAGCAACCCAGTGGAGGAGACCAGGTTCTGCGGCGCTGCTTCCACCGGGTCCAATTCGAAATCGATATCGAAGGTTGTGTCCAACTCTGATACTGAGACACCTGCCGACGAGCCTGTTGAATAGCCCAATTTCGAAGCTGTTACCGTATAGGTCCCGACCGGCACGTAATTCAGGAGGTAACTGCCATCTGAACGCGTGCTTGCATTGCGCGGGTAGTCGATCGTCCGCACAGTGACCCCGCTGTTGTCAGTCGTGTCGCTCAGGTTCACTCTACCGGAGATGAATCCCCCGCCGAGGTTCATTTCTATTGCATACACTTTAGCGCCGTTCCCGAACACCCTGTTATGAACTGCCTTTCCACCAGCGACCGCGTGTTTGCCATCTCCGGAAATATCCACGCCATTGATCGAGCCGGGTGATATGGCAGTGAAGAACGGTTCCGGGAATGGCGTTTCGAAGACCGCGATGTCCGGCGTTGTATTCGCGATGTCCCCCCAGCTTCCAACTATCCCGATCAAGCCGTCATCTGACAGGGCAATGTCGGAGACCTCCTCGCCCATTCCTTCGTAAAGCCAGAGAGGTTCTCCGCTCCCATAAGTCTCGAAGCATGCCACCTCCCCGCTGTATCCGCTTTCGAGGAATATCAGCGAACCTGCCATGATGGTGGAACCGTCCTCTGATACCGCCACCGCTGTTGCCCACGCGGAAGTGCCCCCCGTAAAGTTATAATCCCAGATAAGGGTGTAATCCTCCCTGTCACTATTCCATTGAAAGGCGCGCAGTAAACCGTTTGTCAAACTCCCGGCTACGATGATGCTTTCATCACCGGAAATATCGGCGGGACATTCGGTATTGAAAGCCTCGGTGCTCCAGATTATGTCCGTTGTGAACATGTCTATCACGTAAATCATGTATCTGCACGTTACGAGCAGCTTGCTTTTGTTCGTGGGGATTTCCAGCCCGACGAGATTTCCGCTGACGGACGGGTCGATGGTCTTTGTCCAGAGCGGGATCGGCGTCGAGCTGAAGAGCAATATCTTTATAGTGTCGGATGAGATAGCTGACCCCACGGAGTAAATCCCATCGCCGCTAATATCTACAGCGCCGGCATTGTAGCCTGCGCCAACGTGATAGCGCCATATCGGAAGCGATGAATCCGCCTCCATGAAGTAGATCGTATCCCGTGAGGATGCTATAACCCTGTTGCCTATATCAGCAATGTCCATTCGGCAGTCCGATAAGGTGGAATATTCCCAGACAGGATCAGGGTCGTAGAAGTTGAACAAGCTGAACCTCTCAACGTTCAGATTGAAGGCGATGGCAATGAGTTCGCCATTCTTCGTTATCAAGGCGTCGTCATTCACAACGGAGGTTTCGTGTGTTAGCGTCCATTCGATCTCCGCGGCGAAGTCCATTTCTGATTCCGGATAGAACGAGCATCTCCTGCTGTCAGGCAACCGGGAATTCCTGAACATGTTCATTAAACCTGCTTCAGTAGAGTTTCGGGTTACTCTATTACCGGCAGTATTGTCAAACTCGGTTATGGTTTTATTACAATCTGCAAAGTTTAAACATGGCAGTGACAGGATTATAGAAATAATAAATACCCAAAAAGCACTTGCTATTTTGGTCATATTGAACCTCGATTCCCTAAAAAATTATGTAGCTCTATTTCTATCACCTTCCCCAGGCAATATTTTCTTGATTTTCTGGTTTGTTTCACCTAAAACAGAGGGGAACGAATTTAAATAATTATGAATGTCCTATGCACGCTGGACATTCTTTGCTTTCAAACCTTTTTCTCCATCAATGATTTCGAATTCGACTTCATCACCGGGGGCGAGAGTTCGAAAGCCCTCACCAACGATGTCTGAATAGTGTACGAAAATGTCGGGACCGTTTTCTTCCTGTTGAATAAAACCATATCCCTTTTTCTCGTCAAATCTTTTTACCTTACCTTTTGGCATACAAATAACTCCTGGTATAAAATAAAACCTTTGATTGAAATTTACCTATAATTTGTATAAGGAATTAATATTGTCAAGAAAAATATGCTAAAATCCTAACCAAATTAGCTGTGCAATACCTCCTGCGATCAATGGAATTGTCAAATTATCATCAATAAATGAAGGCAGCGATTCCACCAGAGTAGCTATCAAACAAGCTATTATCTTTATATACAGTGGTATTCCCGGTACTACCAATGATATAATGAAGCTGACGATGAAGAATGCCAGCGATCCCTCGATGGTCTTTTGATTCCATATTTTATGTTTACCGAATCTCTTTCCTATTAAAGCCGCAGCTATATCCCCTAAGACTGTAAAGGAAAGGACCAGGATGGCGATATATTTATTGAAAACCACCACCGAGATGGTTGCCCCCACCATGATGTATGAAGACCCGGCAAGTTTAAAATGTTCGTGCTCTCTGAAGATGTCCCCCATGTATTTTTGAAGCCAAGTCCAGAAATTGATGTGCAGTAATCTGAATATATCAAACATTAGGAAACCGGCGGTTATCAAGGCTATTATAGGTAGTACTATAACCTTGGGGAGAAAATAATAGCCTATAGGAATTGCTAAAACGAGAAAATGAATAGATTTTCTTTTTATCTCGCCTATCATAGAATAACGTTTTTCGTCACGGTTTTGCGTTTTCATATTAGTTGCTTCTGTAATTTTATCGTTCAAAGTTCCCAACGCCTTTCTTTGTCTTTTTTCAATTCATTCTCCAACCAAAACTATGATTTGGTTCATCCAGCCATTTTAACCTTCGAAGCCTTGGCGAAGTAGGTCCATTCATCCAGAATAAAACTAGATTATTTGATTAAATTTTCTCTACATACATAATTAATTATAGTTGTGAAGATTCAATTCTTAAGGTTTTTGGAAGAGTTCAGTAGGTTTATGAGGAACACCCTCTTCAGTTTTTTTAATGAATTCCCTGTGAGAATTATCGTTATAGATTTTCGCGGAATTTACCGCTCCGTAAATATTTCCCAGGTAGAAAAAAGTCCCGAGCGCTGCCATCGTGATGGCGAACGGTTTATCATCTTCCCACAGATAATATGAGCTGGCGGCGCACCCGACTGAAAGGACAAACGAATACCCCGCGTCGCCTATGCGACCGCAATAAAGTTGCCCTGCTCCAGGTATAACCGTCGAAAATAAACCTGAAAGAAATGGGCTTCTTCCTGACATTATCTGAGCCTGCTTGGTTTTGGAGATCAAATAATACAACGACGAAACCCGCTGCTCTATGTCGGATTCGTTGAGTCTCTCGAAGATCTTTTGCGCATCGCTATATCTTTTGATATGCAGATAACACCAACCTCTCAAATAGTCGAAAACTCCTCCCAGGTTCCCTTCAGCTTTTTCAAGCGAATCTATATAAAATATGGTCTCGACCCATTTCTGCTCCTCATAGTACGTTGAAGCAGTCCGGTAGTAGGCTGAATGCACCCATTTAGTTTCGGTGGATTTCTCAATAAGGTTATGGTAGTATTTCCGCGCTTTGTCATATTTTTTTACCTTCTCATTGGATAATCCTATCCTGAATAGAGAATATTGATTCCTGCTGTCATTCGGAAAGCCAAAGTTGAAACGATGGTATTCAACCGAAGCTCTCTGGTATTCGCCTTCATTGAACAAATAGTCCGCGAAAAGTAATATTTTATCCCTGTCAAATTCAGGGAAATCAGTCTTTTCAGTTGTTTCCATTCTCGCTGGTTGTATCTCAGTGGAATCCTCCTTTTCCAGACCGGGAACAACGTCAGTTCCCTGCCCAAAAGCTTGAATGGAGCTGAAAATAACGAAAAGTAAAATGTATTTTTTTACCATAGTTTATGGTCCTCTGTTTTATCAATAAGGTAGTTGTTAGTGTTTTTGGGATAATACTGGTAAGCAAAGGGGTTACATCTTTGGAGCCTGTCCGATGTCATTAACGTAGCCTGAACCGGATCATACTTCTCAAATGCTTCCTTTGAAAATTCGCTGCATGAAGGGTCAAACTGGCAGATTTGATTGTCCAGGTCAGAAAAAACAGCTTGATAAACATTTATTAATAATTTAGCAAGCATCTTTGCCGGGTTCGTCATAAGTCCGGTCTCCTTGCTTTGTTTAGCTTTAATCTCCTGGGTTAATGTATCACCGGGAGAACACTCTTCACCCAGGCAAACGCTTACAAATAAGCAAACCAGCATTGAACATACTATAGATTTCAGATAACTCATCATTGTGAATCCGGTTTGATGTATTTTTTTATAAGAAAGTTTATCAATTCTTTGTCTTTTCCGGAATTGTACTGAACAGCCTTGCTGTGGGCGTTCACGGAACTTCCGAAGTAAAACCTTGACCAGCAAAGATATATGATTAACGCGCCCTGGAAATAGTCCTTGTTTGCTATTGCTCTTCCAGTCAAGTAACCAAAAAGAACGTTCACGCCCATTGACTTCGCTCCTGACACCCAATCCCCTATGTAACCCTGTCCCAAACCGGGTAATACCGTCGACATCCACTTCGCTAAATTGGGGGATTTGTATTCGATATTCTCGGGCTGAAGCTTCATTTCCTTGCTTAAAGCATAAGCGTGCGCGTAATAATACTGACTCCCGCCCTCGCCATTTTCAATTATTTCCATGAATTGCTTACGCGCCTCATCCCACCTGCTCTGCAGCAAATATGTCCAACCACACCAATATTTGAGTTCGATTACTTTCGGCGATTCGCTATGAGACGGGATTTTGTCGATTATTTCGTACTCAGCAAGTGAAAAATGCCCTAAACCAATGTACGTTAATACTAAAATCAACCCGGCTTTATATGATACCTCCCTGTCATCACTCTGGTATATCAGATAATCCAGTTCCTTAATACCCTCGTGATATTCGTCGGATTGCAAATATGCTAACGCGAGTTTAAAATGAATATAATTCGAAAGTGGAGTATCAGGATTGTTGAAAAGATACCGCTTATACTCTGTTATCGCATCAAAATATGCTTTATCCGCGTAAAGACGGTCCGGGAAAGCAGTCTCCTCCGGCTCGAAAGTAAAAGGAAGCGTGAATATATCTAATTTCTTTACTTTCTGAAATAGAAGCTGATTGGGCTCCATTCCAACCGCTGAAGAAACCGAAGAAAAAAACAAATATATTAAAATAATGAAAGTTAATACCTTAAAGTTTATTTTCATTTTGGTCTATAGGTCAACCGAAGCTGAGATTTTATATGAATTATCGAGTTCAGAATGATCTTCAAAATTTGCTGAAATATTCCAGTTCTTTATCTTAAGCCCTCCCCCAGTGACGAAGGTGTTGATGTTGCCATCACCCGTGATATCGTTTTTTAACCCGACTCTTATGAAAAGGAGGTCCTTGTAACTATATTCCAGACCCACTCCGATGAATTGATCGTTTTCTTCAGTATAATAATGGGCGTCAGCGCTTGCCACTATATTCCCTTTTAGTTTGGGAAAATGCTTGTCGTAGGTTATTCCAATCCTTGGATTTGGCAGAACGGTTTCCTTTGTATCGGTATCCCACATGATCCGGGTCGTTGTGATGTCCGAGATGGAGATGCCGAGATTAAGGCTGGGAAGGGCTTTCCAGACAGCTCCCACATTGCTGCCAATACCCCATGCTGAATTTTCTATTATCTTCGCGTAATAAAGCTTAACAGTCGCGCCAATGAATAAATTGTCCAGCAGTTTGTAGTTGAACGATGGAAACATGGTTAATTGAAGATGGTCTTCATCTTTCACCAGATACGGTCTGTTGTTGATGCTTATAGTATCTGATGGGTCCGGAAGCGCGGTAATGGGTATTCCATCTCCACCAACGTACATCAGTGAGATACCGAGCGCTGTTTTACTTTTCAGAGGCATGCAGAATCCCAGGAAATCGTACTTGACCAGACCCCCGAAAGCATGTGTGTGTGTTAACATTATGGATTTCTTCTCGATGAGTCCAAGGCTTCCGGGATTATAATAAGTTGCTCCAGACTTAGAATTCTGCGCTGCCCAACTGCCTCCCATTGCTGAAATCCTCGAATCGATATCGAACAGGAATATATCCCCGCTATATCTCATTGCTTGTAAATAAGAACTTAGACAGAGAAGCAGGAATAAGGCGATATGTATGTTTATTTTTTTAATTTTCATGCGTATAGAACTCCCTTATGTTTGCGAGAATATAACATTTAGTCTTATCAAAGGCAAGTGTTTTTTTACAAAAAAAGTAAAACCTTTTTCCTTGTTCCAGAATAAAATGATTGACATTTTCTAAAATTGTGTTATATAATTAGCGTAATTAAATTCAAGTGGATAATTATGAAAACCCATAATATATTTATATTAACCCTAATAACCCTTGTTCTCACTTCCATGATGGTTCCGAAAGCCTTATTCGCGATTGGTGTTGAAGTGGGAATGGGCAGGTTCTACCCTGATGATACTTCTTTTGTGGATAGCGGAGGATGGTCATTTAATCTCGCTGTCAGGATACCCCAGGGTTCTTTTATGCTGATCGAAACCGGACTGGAGCTCTATATGACTAAGGAAGACAACATGACTTTCGCTGAGCTTCCTACTGGTGTTACAAGCGGTTCAGTTAACAGGAAATTAATCGCTACCGGGCTTCACGGCGCAATCGGTATCGGTAAGTTCCTGGGAAGTTCAGGGGTCGGAGTGTTCCCGCATGCGTCCGTCGGGGCTGGTATTATGGGAATAACCGCAATTACAAAATGGGAATATATTACGCAGATACACATCCCATACGATGAAAAAAAATCGATCTTTCACGGAAGACCGTTTTTCATTGGGAATTGCGGCATCGAAGCTACTTTTATGCACATCGGCGTTTTCTTCAGGGTTAGCTATGTCATCGCGAAGGAAGTTGATTATTGCGGAGTAGATGTTATCGGTTACGATGCTGTGCTTCCCGGGGGAAGCATAAACCCCAGCGGGATAGTCTGGTTCGTCGGTATAGCCCTGGAGTAAACTTTTCATAGATTCACTGTAATGAAAGATATTTTTCAAATTATTCGGGAAAGGTATTCATGCAGGACATACAGTGATATTCCCATTGAAGAAGATAAAAGGAAAAAACTAAGGGATTTTTTTAAAGAGAATGATGAAGGTCCTTTCAAAAGCAGGATGAGATTTAAGCTTCTGGAATTCGATAATCCTGATTCTGACAAAGCTATCAAATTCGGGACTTACGGTACTATTAGGGGCGCTAAGGTGTTTATTGCGGGAGCAGTTGAGAAGTCGCAAGGATCAATAAATATGGAGGATTTCGGTTTCGCTATGGAAAAAGTGATACTCTATGCCACAAGCCTGGGTTTGAACACCTGCTGGTTGGGAGGTATCTTTAGAAGAAGCGCTTTCGCCCAGGAAATGGGGCTTAATGTGAACGAGGAGGTTTTACCCGCTGCGACCCCGCTCGGTTATGCGGCTGTTAGAAAATCCGTGATAGATTTCGTGATAAGACGAGGCGCTAAATCCTCGAGCAGAAAGCCCTGGGAGCAATTGTTTTTCAAAGGGGGTCTCGAAATCCCTCTGTCGGAGCAAGATATGGGGAATCACGCACGACTCCTCGAAGCAGTTCGATTAGCGCCATCCGCATCGAATAAACAGCCCTGGAGAATTATTAAGGATGACGATAGTTTCCATTTCTATTTGAAAAGGAATAAAACATATAATAGTATCATCAAGAGTATAAGTCTGCAGGACATAGATATCGGGATAGCGATGTGTCATTTCGAATTAATGGCGCAAGAAATGGCAATGACAGGTTCATGGATTATCAGTGAACCTGAAGTTGAATGCGGGGATTTGGAATATATTGTAAGCTGGGTATCGGGCGGAAAATAAATTAATGCGGAAAGCATTGATCGTTTATTTTTCGTAATGATGAATCGTGAAAACGTTATAGGGTTGAAGGTTACGGGTTAAAAAAGCGTTCATTTTTTTACCTTAATGGATCTTTGTGGCTTAAAATATTCATTAAACCTATTATAATCCAAAATCCATTCATTCCAAAATACTGCCATTCATTCTGATATACTACCACTTATTCCAAAATACTGCCATTTATTTCTAAGGCTTACGGTTTCACCTTCCCCACCCAAACGGGATAAATACACCATTCCCCTACCCCGTGAAACGGAGAATTTTTACAATTGTAGTATTTTACTTCTTTTTCATTGCTAATTGATAGTTGCTCCATCCATGTTTTCCAGTTTCCCGAATAGTTATTCTTTATCATTATTAGTGCATTCGTGGCTTCTTTTTCACTACTAATTGTTCAGTGCTAATTGATAACTGCTCATTGATTCATTGCTTTTGATTTACCACCCATCAATACCCCCCCCCTTTGACGTTATTCTAATAGGATTATCTGTTTCGCTATGAGTTCGTCACCTGCTTGCACCTTATAGAAATAAGTACCACTGGGAACCTTGTTCCCATTTTCATCCTTACCGTTCCAGGTTATCGAATGCGTTCCGGTACCTTTGTCTCCCTTAAACAATGTTCTGACCAGTTTACCTTGTATATCGTAAATACCAACAGTTGCATAAGCGTTTTCATACATGGTGAATTCTATCGTCGTCTCAGGGTTGAATGGGTTTGGATAATTTGAGCCTGTCATTTTGTTTTTCCCTTTTTGATTACCTTTATTCATCGAATTTCCCTGCTTGTTGCCCTTCTCGTTGCCATGCTCATTCTTGAAATCAGGAAGCTCGATCCCATAACCTTCCAGCATTTTTCTTATCTCTTCCCTTATCTCTTTGGGTTTCGCGCCTTGCTCCCTCAGTTCCTTATGCTTTGCCTTAACCGCTTCCCTCTGCTCCTTCGCCAACTGAGACATGATGTGTTCCACATGCTTCTGTCGATGCATGAATTGTCCGTCTTTTGGCTCAGGAAGTTCTATACCATATCCCTTCAGCATTCCATGAATTTCCTCGTGGATCTCTTTTCCGGTTGCCCCCGATTCCCACATTGATTGCGCTTTCGCAAGCACTTCCGTTTTCTGAGTTTCAGTGAGTTCAAAATCATGGTGCTCCTGGAGTCTGCTAAGTTTTTCTTCAGCTATCTCAGTCATGTCAACGCCATACCCTTCCAGCATGCTCCCTACTTCCTTCCTGATCTCCACCCTGGAAGCATCATTCTCTCGCATTTCCTTTATTTTATTGTGCAGCTCTTTTCTCTGTTCCTCATTAAGCTTCTCCATCAGTAGTCCGGCTTCTCTTCCAAAGCCACCTTTACCATGCTTTGGAGCTTCGATGCCGTAACCCTGGAGCATTTTACCAGCATGTTTGCGCACTTCCTCTTTGCTGGCTCCATTTTCCCTCAGCCTTTTACATTCTCCTTTTATTTCTTCGCGCTGCTCATCAGATAATTTGTTCATGAAATGCCTGTCATTTTCCATGAAACCTTTCCCGAACTCTGCGGGTATGTCTATTCCGTGGGCTTTTAATATTTTTGTAACTTCTTCATGGATCTCCTCCGGAGTCGCTTCTGCTTCCTTCATTTCCGAAACCTTTTGATGAATCTCTTCCTTTATTTCAGGATCCATCTGCGAAAGGAAACCCTTTCTATGGTTATCCGCATAGAGTAAAACAAACGTTGTAACTGTGAGTAAAAACAATACTGTAATACTAACAATGATAGTGGGTTTTGTTGATTTTTTCATTTTGATTGCCTCCTTGGCTTAAATGCAGTTTTAGTCTTTGTCGTGTTTTTGAAATCTACGGGATTTATCCGGATTTTTTAAATCTGGCTTTTTCACGTCATATCTCTTCTTTGTAAAATCCCGATTATCCCTGTTAAACATTGGAGGTTTTTCACCAAAAATAACCTCCTTCATAAGTACCGCGAATTTTTTCCTTTGTTCAGGCGTTAGTGTCGATTTTTCGTTGAATATATGATCGATCACCATTTTCTGAATTTTCACCTGATCCTCACCAATCTCCTCAATTATTCTATAGACCTCCTCACGGTCAACATTATCCTTCGCTATGCTTGAAACTACCATTTCTCTCTTCGTCCTGATGGAATCGAGAATAACGTGGATCTCCTTCCTTAATTTATCCACATCATCCTTGAACTCTTCCGTTTGTTCCTCAGTAAGCGTAAGCTCCTTCTTCAGATGCTCAAAATGCTGTTCAGGTCTTTTCCAGTGCTCAATTCTCTTGCTGAAATGCCACCTGGATATGATTATGGTAGTCAAAGCAGCGATATTTATTACAATTAAAAGTGTCAGTCCGATAATCAATAATTTGGTTTTCATTATATTATCCTCCTAAAAATCTGATTCCATTGAAAGATATGCTTCCCCGATTGACCCTTCGAAACCGTCACTGAAGGTATTCAGGTAATTGGATTCGAAGAAATCCTGCAGAACGACCTCTCTTTCTTCTGCATTAGCATAAAGTGCTTCAGTTTCACTTGTGGGGAAATTGCCTAAATAATACCCAATAACTATGCCTATTACAATTAAGGTAGCCGCAGCCACCGGTTGCAGCCATCTTCCAGGCAGCCTCAGCCAATCGAATATGGAATTCCTTTTTTCATCATACTCAATTATTCTTTGTTCCAAACGAGTCCAGAGGTATGGGGATGGTTTGATTTGCTCAGACCCATTGAAACCCGCCCAGGTCGAATTTACCTTCTCGAAAAGTTGCGAACATTCATTACATACTTTTAAATGCTCTTCGAGTCGATTCTTTTCATTAGAACTCAGCTTGTTTTCAATTAAAGCTATAAATCGTTTTTTTGCATCTTTGCATCTCATTGTTTTGCCTCTCTACTTAACTGACACAAAAAATTTTTCAATCTTGCGCTAGTCATTATTTTTTTCGAAAAAATCTAGTAATTCTTTCTGTAAATTCAACTTGGCTCTGTGTATCAGGGATTCGACGGACGAGACAGAACGCTTCATGATCTTAGCAATTTCCTTGTATTGTAGATCCCTTGTTTTATGTAAAACAAATGCAACTCTCTGATTGTCAGGTAGGCTGTTCAATGCTCTGTTCAACAGTTTTTTTTGCTCGTTCTTTAAGATCAACTCGTCGGGTTTGTATTCATCCGACGAACCGAATTCAATTTTATTGCCGTCTTCGTATTCGATATCGGTGCTGAGTGTTTGAGCATGTTTTTTGTTATTCCTCAGAAAACTGAGTGATTTGTTTACAGTGATGCGGTGAAGCCATGTCGATAAGTTTGCGTCTCCCCTAAACTGATGAGCTGATTTATAAACCTGGAAAAAAACGTCCTGCGTGACCTCCTCCGCGTCATCGCGATTGCCAATAATACTGTTACTGAGATTGAGAACCATGAACTGGTAACGGTCTACCAACTCTTTAAGCGCTGTGTGGTCCTTTGCCGCAATTCCCTTGATAAGTTCTTCGTCAGTCATGTTTTTTGGTTGTTCCATTTGAATAAAATATAATAGGTTTTGTTAAATTAGACACAGTATTTTTATAAAACTTGCGAAAAAGAAGAAAATGAAAATTGGAAAAGCATAAAATAAGAATATAGAAATTGGGAAAGCGGGATAGTGTAAATTATAAAATTGTGAATTATTGACATGTCTTTTTCCTCTAATACCCTTGACTAATACATGGATTCCTCTATTTTTTTTCAGAAGAGGAGATACATTGAGTTTGATTGAAGTAAAATCCCTTTCATTTAAGTATAAGGATAATAATAACTTAGCTATAAATAATCTATCGTTTTCTCTGGATAAAGGGCGTTTTCTCGCTTTGATGGGGAGAACAGGCGCGGGAAAATCAACCCTATGTTTCAGTATGAATGGCTTGATCCCAAATTTCATTAAAGGTGAGATTTCCGGAGAAGTCAAAATAGCCGAAAAGAATGTTAGAGACCTCCAAAATACAGACACCGCTCGTTTAATAGGTTTACTCTTCCAGGACTTTGAAAACCAGCTTTTTTCCACCTCGATTGAAAACGAGATAGCCTTTTTGCTCGAGAACCTGGACGTAGATACAATTGGGATAAAGGAGAAGGTTGAAGAACTCATGTCATTATTAGACCTGACAGAGCTTCGCGACCGTGACCCTTCCTCTCTATCAGGTGGGCAGAAGCAGAAAGTAGCAATTGCCTCCATACTGGCAGCAGCTCCTGGAATAATAATCCTCGATGAGCCATTTACTGATCTCGATCCTCACGAGAGAAACCGGCTTCTCGAATTAATGGGCGCTTTGAAAGACCAGGGAAAAACCATAATTTTTGTCGGAAACGAAGCAGACGAAATTATGCATTCGAGTTCGATGTTGATTTTGAACGCTGGAAAAATTGTGGAATTCGGTCCTACCGAATCGATCATACGGAAACGGGAACTCCTTACCGATAATGGTGTTAAACCGTCTGACAGTACATATTTAATAAGCCTGGGCATCCCGACTGATTTTAGAAATACAAACAAGGATGATCTTCCCGGGATTCAGGTTAATGATGCCGAATTTTCAAAGCTGTTGAAGGAGGATGATTACTATCGGGCAGCCCTCGGAGAAAGCATTATTGAAGCTGATAAAGTATCATTCAGCTATGGCAATATAGAAGCTGTTGATTCTGTGGATGTGGTGATCAGGAGAGGCGAATTTCTAGCTATTCTGGGGCATAATGGTAGTGGAAAAACTACACTTGCCAAATTGATGAATGGTTTGTTAAGCCCGGTTAGCGGTGAAATGAAAATCTTTAATACTAATTCTCGTGAATGGAAGAAAAAGGAATTAGCTTTAAAAGTGGGTTACGTATTCCAGAATCCGGACCACCAGATCTTCGCCGAGACAGTTCTTGAAGAAATATCCTTCGGTCCTCGAAATTTCGGATTCGAATCCCAGGAAATTGAAGCATGCACCGCTGAAGCGATTGAAACCCTCGCCCTTCAGGGATACGAAGAGATGGACCCCTTCTCGCTGACAAAAGGCGAGAGACAAAGAGTAGCTGTTGCATCGTTGTTAGCCTCGAAACCACAAATACTCATACTTGATGAACCCACAACAGGCTTGGATTACAAGCAGTGTGTTAATATGATGGAGCTACTCAGAGACCTTAACAGGAACGGTTATACTATCATAATAATAACACACTCGATGTGGACCGCTTGTCAATATGCGAGAAGAACCATTCTCATGAATGACGGCAGGTTAATTGCAGATGATCTGACGCGCGATATTTTTGGTAATGAGAACATCCTTTCGAGTACACATTTGATTCCACCGCCAATAGTAGAATTTACAAGTTATTATGGGAAAACATGCCTGTCTTTAGACGAGTTTAAAAGAGTTTTTACCATTTATTGACCTATGAAGCACTCTCTATATCTATATCGCGATACCGTTATTCACAAGCTCGATCCAAGGACTAAAACTATTATAGCTCTTGGTTTCTTCATCATTGCTGTTTGCTTCAATCATCCGCTCTACCTTTCATTTGTTCTGGTATTTTTGCTCGGTTTTTTGTTTTGTTCAAAAAGTTTAGTAAACATCTGGAAACTGAGATTACTGCTTTGTTTGCTGTTCCTATTCAGCTCTATAATCTGGAATCTATTCATTCATGAAGGCGCAGTTCTACTGGATTTTACTTTCATGAAGATTTATGATAAAAGTCTTTTGTATAGCATCGGGATGGGACTCAGGATAGACATCATGACCATAGCAGGTGTTTTTTATATATCCACTACGAAGAAAGAGGAAATGACCTGGGGCTTACATAAATTGGGTTTGCCCTATGTACTCAGCTTCACTATTTCGATGGCTTTCAGTTTAGTTCCCCTTTTTATTTCAACTGCAATGACTGTCGTAGAAGCCCAAAAGTCAAGGGGTCTGGACCTTGATAGCGGAAACATTTTTACCAGAATAAAAAAGCATATCCCATTATTGGTTCCGGTATTCCTGATAGCAATAAGGAATAGTAATAAATTAGCCATGGCACTGGAATCAAAGGGTTTTTCTCCGTCATCAAAACGATCGTCATATATTAGATCAAATTTGAAATATTCTGATATTATTTTACTGCTCATCACTACTATTGCTGTGGCATTATCTATTTTGCTTAGAGTTAATGACCTTGGAGTTATTATAAACAGACTATAAATTGAGTATGGAATTTTAATCAAGGTCTTATAGTTTAATCATATTGCATTTTGCAAAAAACTATTGCAAAATAAACCAGATTCTTTATAAATTACATGTTTTAAATGTTTATTTAATTTACGTTAATAGTATTGTTTATTGAAGATAAGACCGTTATAATAAAATTGGTATGAATTTTGCTGTATAAATAGATGGATAATAACATTAGGATTTGTTGGTAAGATATGTATAGAAAGATTTTAAGTAAAAAAATAGTACAGATTGCTGACCGGAAAGGTTTTACTCTGATTGAGCTTATGATAGTCGTGGTAATCATTGGTATTCTGGCAGCGATATCGATACCTATGTATAACAGGGCGGTTGATAAAGCTAAGTATTCCCGTGGAAGGATCTGGTTGAAAAGGCTGTATTATGCGATTGAAACTTTCTACCTTGAACATGGTTGTTATCCTGCAGATATGTGGCCGGATGAAGCGCCCCCTGAACTATTTCCCAAGTACCTTGATGAGTGGCCTTCTTCAAATGGGGACCCATTCGAGAGTTTCTTTGATTATGAAGCCTGGAGACGGTCTGATGGATACTGGATCGGTGTAACCTACCTTGGCAAGGATAAAGTTCACGCCCTGAACTCCGGATATAACTATACCGATTATTATAATGACGGCATCCTTGGGGATATCAGATGGATGGGGGATGACCTGTACATTATGTGTGGTACGAGGGGTACGATCTGCCCATAATATCTATCTAATTACGAAATTAATTATCTTCTTTGGGATCCAGATTTCTTTTATAATAGTACCTATCTCAAGGTATTTTGAGATGTTTTCCTGTTTTTTAGCAAGTTCTATGGCTTCCTCTTTTACAATGTCTGCCTGTACTTCAATAGTGCCTCTTAGTTTTCCGTTGATTTGTACTGCTATGGTAATTTCTTCAAAGGTGGTATATTTTTCAAGGTATTTTGGCCAGCTTGATTCGCAAATGCTTCCTTGATGGTGGAACAGTTTGTTCCACAGGTAGTCCGCAAGGTACGGCGCAAATGGCGATAGCAATTTTATAAACGTTCGTGCGACGAAGTTTTTAAAATTCGATGCCTCCAGTATATCTGAGGATATCTCGTTCAAAGCTTCCATTAGCGCTGCAATAGATGTATTGAATTGCATCCCATCGATATCTGAAGTTACTTTCTTAATAGTTCTGTGCATCAGTTTGAACAGTTCCTTATCCTCCTCATTAGCCTCCTCATAAACCTCCTCAATTGCCTCCTCATTAGCCTCCTCATTATCCAGAATGCCATCATTGTCTATCTTGAGATCATTGAACAGGTTATATATCCTATTAAGAAATCTCGTTGCGCCCTTGGTACCTTCGTCGCTCCAGAGAATTTCTCTTCCCGGGGGCGCGAAAAACAAGATGGCGATCCTGCCGCCATCGATGCCGATTTCATCGATTAAATTCACCGGAGAAACTACGTTGCCCTTTGATTTCGACATTATCTCTCCGGTACCGTCCAGGACCATACCGTGGTTGAAAAGCGCTGCAGCCGGTTCCTCTACTCCAAGATAACCATGATCATATAAAACCTTGGTGAAAAACCTGAAATATAAAAGATGGCTGGTCGCGTGTTCAGCGCCTCCAATATAATAATCCACAGGCAGCCACTTATCAGCATCCTCACGAGAAAATGGCTCCTGATCGTTATGAGGAGATAAATACCGGAAATGATACCACGAAGAACAAACGTAAGTATCCATCGTGTCAACATCCCGCCTTGCAGGACCACCGCACAAAGGACATTTGGTATTAACGAAATCGTCAACGTCCTCAAGCGGAGAACGCCCACGAGGAATGAAATCAACCTTGTCCTCCGATGGTAGAAGAACAGGTAAATCCTTCTCCGGCACCGGAACCTCTCCACATTTGTCGCAGTAAATAACAGGAATAGGCGCTCCCCAGTAACGCTGCCTCGAAATCAACCAGTCACGAAGCTTGTAAACAACTGATGCTTTGCCTAAACCATTATCATTCGCATATTGAGCTAATTTCTCCATACCCTCCTCAGAAGTTAGCCCGTTAAAATCTCTGGAATTCACCATAACGCCATATTCTGTATATGCCGTCTCCATTTCATCGAGGTGCAAAGTGCTGTCAGACGGATTTATGACTATCTTAATTGGTATATCATATTTCTTCGCGAACTCGAAATCACGTTGATCATGGGCGGGAACAGCCATTACTATACCAGTACCATAAGCCGCTAATACATAATCCGCTACCCATATCTGAACACGCTCTCCAGAGAATGGATTAATGGCGTATAAACCGGTAAATACCCCGTCTTTCTCCCTCTCCTCCATCGTTCTTTCAAGTTCTGGTTTCATGATGGATTTTTTCACGTAGCGCTCGATCTCATCCCTGTTTGGGCTGATCTCCATCAGCTTCCGCATTAGTTTATGTTCAGGAGCTATAGCCATGAAGGTGACCCCGTATATTGTATCAAACCTGGTAGTGAAAACGGGCATTTCAACCTTCAAATCCTCCTGAAGAAAATTTACAGTAGCTCCTACACTTTTGCCTATCCAATTACGCTGCATTATCTTAATAGGCTCAGGCCAATTCTCCAGCTTATCAATATCGTTCAGTAATCTTTCAGCATAATCCGTGATCTTGAAAAACCACTGCTTTAATTCACGTTTCTCTACTTCAGAAGAGCACCTCCAGCATTTTCCATTTATGACTTGCTCATTTGCCAGGACTGTATTGCATTCAGGACACCAGTTCACAAAAGAAATATCCTTATAAGCTAACCCATTCTTGTATAAAAACAGGAAGAACCATTGTGTCCATTTATAATAATCGGGTTCGCAGGTTATCACCTCTCTATCCCAATCATAACTGATCCCTATTCTCTGAAGAGTGCTCCTGGAAAGCTTAATATTGTTCAGCGTCCATTGCCGCGGACTTGCTTTATGTTTGATTGCGGCTTGCTCCGCGGGTAATCCAAAAGCATCCCAGCCGAACGAATGCAGCAAATCGTATCCATTCATTTTTTTGTAACGCCAAACAACGTCGCCAAGAACATAATTCCTGAAATGCCCTATATGAATATCGCCGGATGGATACGCATACATTTCAAGTAGATAGAACTTTTTCCCGGGTTGTTTCGGTGTCTTGAATAACCCTGATTCTTCCCATTTCTTGCGTTGCCTTTCTTCGATCTCCTTGAAATTATACATGATCTCTCCAGTTTGTTTCTATTATTTATCCAGAATATCAATAATTCACCAAAATCAAATCATGAGTATAAGATTATATACCGAATAATTCACCCGTCAAACTAAAAATAAAAAATCCGGTATATTTTTCTACCTGGCAAGGATCAAAGTCCCATTGCATACAACTTTATTATTTACCTGTACCGTATATATATAAATGCCTTCCGGTAAAGGCTTGCCAGTATTATCCTTACCATTCCAGCTTCTTTCAAGAACTTGTGAAAACGTTTCGATCGGTTCAAATGTAAAATCCCCAACCTTTATTCCACGTAGATTGAAAATTGAAATATTTGCTTTCTTCGTGAACATCTCAGGATAGTCGAAAATAATAATATCATTCACATCGTCGTTGTTCGGAGTAAAGGGATTCGGGTGAATTCCGCACGAAACGCCAGGTTGTGTATAAAACCACCACTCACATGTGTTTTCATTCGGTCCACAATAGTCTGGTGAATCAGCCACTCTAACTTGAATACTAATTGTGTCCCCTCTCGTGAACCAGTAATCCTCATCAACCGCGCTGAAGACCAGCGTTCCACCCGTTCCTGTTGGATTCCAATATATCCCTGTTGACGAAGTATTAAAAGGATCGCCCTCAATAGTAAGTTCAATGCTTGAAGCATCCACTCCCGAAAAATTATCATCTAACTCTAGGTGGATCTCAGTTTGTAAGTTGACCACCATTTCACCTTGTCGCGGGAATAACAAAGAGCAGGCTGGTGCTTCCAGATCAACGAAAAAGGACCATGATAATGTGTCCCACATCGGGTTACCTAAAAGATCCTCAGCCTGAACGAGTGAAACATTGATTTCCTCCTCATTAAAGAAGGTGACCGAAACTGGAGTAAATGTGAGGACGTTAGTGCCCGGGTTAAATGTTAATTCAATATCGCCTATTTCGTATTCATCCTCCTCAACCAGCAATAAAAGACTCATTGTGTCAATGCCATCCTCATCGTGTAATTGTATTTGTATAGTCTGATCTTCGCAGGCTGTTATCTCGTCCTGGAGTGGGATTACAGGGTCTGCAGTTGGACCGGATAGAATTTTCACAAGCGAATCTGCATCCGCGTAAGTGCGGTCATCTTCATTCAGGAAATCGAAATCGTTGTCGTAGCAATGCACAGTGAAATGTATGGTAGTCGTGTCAAGCTGCCCGGGTATCATGTTGTCGGTACGGTACTCCGTCGTCTGAAAGGAGAGGTCAATATCACCATTGTCGCCCAGGTGGTTGGACCAGGATAGATAGAGATTATCATCCCAGACCCCTGAGGGATCGGTGATGTCGCACCAGATATAAAACGGAGTCAGAGTAGGCACGCGGTCGGGTGCGAAATTGGATATAACGGGCGGGATTGTGTCATCGTCAGGGATTGTGAAACTCCACGAATTCGGAGTGGAAAGCGTGCCGGGTTCACAGTAATCAGGAGCGTTTTCAACACAAAATGCACTTACTTCTATAGTAGCAAATTCGGGAAAATATACTCCAGTACCGGTTAAAGCGCTTTCTTCGGGAAGATATACTACTCCCATTGCAGCGTCGTCCACCATAGCCGGGTCGAGGTCGAGTGTCAGACCATCCCAGGATATACCCGGATCACCAACTCTAAAAGACAGGGTTCCCGAAGCCCTATATACACCATCTACCATAAGAAGTATTGATGCCGTATCGATACCAAGAAAATTATCTGAAAGCCGAACCTGTATAACTTCTTGCCAGTTAAACACTTCTGAGCCGTCAAGAGGCATAAATCCATCCGCGGAAGGGGGTGAAAAATCGGTGTAAAAATGCCAGGTAATAGGCGCGCCCTCAAGCTCATTGCCCAGCGAATCAGTCGCGCTTATCAAAGTTACAACAATAGTGTCAGTATCATGCCAATAACCTGAACCCGGGAAGAAATAAAGAGTGTCATTGCGGTAAACCAACTCGGGATCAACGGTGGTGTATGTCAAAGTATCGATAGTTATTTGTATAGACGATTCGATCACACCGTTCGGGTCCGAGATCAACATTACAATAGGTTGCTCCTCACAAGCTGTTACTGTAGCATCCAGTGGTTCGTCAATATGTGCTATGGGACCTCCGCTGGCGATGAAGAACCGCCAACAAAAGTGACTGGTACATGGTTCACAGTAATCGGGAGTATCCTGGGCATGGACACAAACCTCCACCATATCTCCTCCCTCCCAGGAAAGCGGGACCTCCCATGTATTTATGGAAAATGTTTCACCATCCCAGTACACGGAAGGATCACCAATATAGAATGGTTCTCCATCGATTTCAATTAATATAGCGCTTTCATCCAACCCTGATATACTGTCTGATAAGTGAATTGAGATAAGGGGTGAAGATGTAGTTATTGTAGTATCATCAGGCGGAAATTCATCCCATATTTCCGGACACTCAAGATCCATGAAGAAGTACCAATCCAGCGGTGTCTCGAGCTCGTTGCCAAGCGAGTCCTCCGCGGCTAATAGATTGACATGTATTGAACCGCTCGAGAACAAAGGAGATGGTGTGTAAACCAGCAGAGTCTCAGTAAACGTTAGTTCAGGGTCATAGAATGAATAGAGTATCCCGTTGACTTCTAATTCTATGGTATAGGGGTCTATTCCGTTCGAGTCAGAGAGGAAAATAACAACTGCCTGGCTGTCACAAGCAGAATATAATGCCTCAAGTGGCTCGACAACATGGGCGATCGGACCCCCTCTCGAGATGGAAAACTCCCAGCAATATTCAAGTTCATTTGGAGAACAGGTATCGGGTGTATCATCGGCGTAAACGCAGATCTCAACAGTGTCTCCACCCTCAAGGACCACCGTTGGCGATAAGCTTACGTCGAAATAGTAAACCGAATCGATCCTCGAGAATCCCGGAGATGAAAGATCGTACCATACGCCGTCTATTGATATGATTACACCATCGTAGTTAACTCCGCTTATCTCGTCGAAGAGCGAAAACCTTATTATGGGTTCGATATCCTCGATGACCCAACCATCTTCTGGGTTAATGTCGAAGATTACCGGGGGCTGCAAATCCATTGTAAACGCAAAAGTATCGGTATGCGCAAGTGGGTTTCCCAGACTATCATCAGCTTCACTGAGATAGCATTCCACGATGTCTCCATCACTCCAGGGAGTAGTGGGTATAAAGAACAAATTATTCCCCGCCCAGGTTAATTCCGGATCGACGCCGAGAGTATAATCTGTCGAACCCACGCTTATAACTATTGACGAAGTATCAATTCCATGTGATAATACCGTATCCCAGATGCCTAATACGAATCCCTGTAGTGAGCAAGCTGAGACTATTCCATCGATATGTGTTAAAAGCGTTGAATATGGACCGAGCAGGTCTAAGTAGAATTCCCAGCAATATTCCATGTCGTTTGGAGAGCAGTAATCAGGCATATCTTCAGCGGAAACGCAGACAGAAACTGTTTCGTTGTGGGTGAAGGCGACTCCTGCCAATGAGGGGTCGAAAGTAATACCGAGTACTGGTATAACTCCTGAATAGTCCCATGTAGCGGTGATTCCCGGTGATGTAATTGAATAACCAGTTCCATTAACTTCAAGTATCATGGATGTTTCCTCTATGCCGCTTATGGAATCCAACATGGATATCGAAATGGGTTGAGTTGGATCAGACACCACAATTGAGATAGGGTCAGGAGTAAAAGCAATTGGTGGTTGAATATCAACTATGAAAGTCCATTCTTGCGGATTCTGCAATGGACTACTGTAAATATCATCAGCGCTCACCAAACGCACGATGACTACCTGTCCGTTGTTCCATGGGGCAGAAGGTATATATATAAGGCTATCATTCCGAAAGGTCAAGCGTGGGCTTATTGTGGTGAATATCGTGCCATCGACCTCGAGTTGAATGGTCGAAGCGTCAACGCCGTCAGGGTCTTCGATCAAAACGTATATAGCCTGATAATTGCAGGCGGTTATAGCGCTATCGAACGGCTCCAGAACAGTAGCAAAGGGACCTTCAATTCCAACAATGAACGACCAGCAGGTATCGAGTGCATTAGGATCGCAGTAATCAGGATCATCTTCAGCGTGCAGGCAGACCTCTACTTCCTCTCCATCGAGAAAAACAACACCTGCAAGGATGGGGTCAAATGCGAGGCTTTCACCATCCCAGAAAACAGCAGGCGCATGTATATCATAATTAATTCCCTCAACAATAAGCAGGATGGTGCCTTCATCGATTCCGCTTATATCATCGGAAAGGCGCATCGAGATAGTGGGGGTAGGATCAGGAACCACGCCTCCGGGAGGTTCGATCCCGGTTAATGCCGGGGGTGATAAGTCTATCGTATATGTCCATTCTACGGGCGCTTCCGAAAGGTGAAACCCGTAAATATTGTCAGCGCTGTCTAAATTCACCTCAATAACCTGACCGTCTAGCCAGAAACCAGCGGGTGGCTGAAACAGCAATACAGAATCTGAAAACGTGAGTTCACTAGCGCTGATATCGTAAGTAACTCCATCGACCGTTAGTCTTATTGACGAAGGATCGATATCGTACTCATTAATGATAAAAACCGTAATACCCTGGTCATCGCAGGATGAAATTGTGCTGTTATACGGTTCCTGGATAATGGCATAGGGAGCTGAGAGCACGACATAGAATTCCCAGCAGTAATCCTCTATGGAGTTTGGTCCGCAATAATCTGTAAGATCCCGGATTCCGGTGAGGCAAACGTAAACCGTGTCACCATCGGCGAACCGTACTCCATAAGCAGCAGGCTCAAAGCGTGCTTCACCTGTTGCAGGATTATAGTAAATCCCTTCGGAGCCGTACCTGTAGGTGGTTCCATTCAAACTAAACGCAAGGTTGGTATAATCCAATCCACTCCCGCTATCTGTAACAAAGATCGAAATGGATGGTGAACCCTCAGTGATTGTACTAAGATCAGGCGGTGTTTCTCCCCAGACAACCGGGGGACTGAAATCGATATAAAATGTGCTGACGACAGGGACTTCAAGTGTATTTCCAAACCTATCCGAAATGTTGATCTCCAGGTGAATAGTGTCTCCATCCTCGTAGAATCCTGGTGGCGGATTAAAAACCAGTGTGTCCTCGAGGGAATCACCCAACCAGCTTATATAGGGAGAATCCCACGGGATCGTGTCTCCATTTATTATTAAAATAAGTGTTTCGATATCGAGCCCGAGATCATCATTGAAAACAGCGATGATTTGTTGAAGGGAACAAGCGGAATATATATTCAGTTCGGGAAGTATAAGATTGCCTGTGGGTATTACTGTATCAGCGAGGACGAAAACTGTTCCGGGGATTGCTTCAGATTCACAAAGCCCATGTGTAATAAAAGCATAATATACTTCTGTATTGTGAGGGCTTACATGGATGGTTTGTGTAGTATCCCATGTATCCCATTCGTAAGAATTTCCGGTTGATGGATTCGGAGTGATCTTAAGGGTTGCAGTATCCCCTAACCAGATCGTGTCGTTATTGACCGTACCTGTTGGCACCCGCAGAGCGGTAACGTTCACGTAAGAGGTATCGACACAGTCTATAGCTCCCTGGGTGGTGTCATAAGCGATAAGCCTGTATCTTATAGTTGTGTCATTACCGGTAACTATCGGGCATACGAATGGTTCCCCCACAGCAGTATCCGAAAGCCACAAGGAGGGCGACCAGCTATAGTAGTATGGCCACGAACCACCACCTATAAGAACCCTGAACCGTGAGCAGTCAGCGCTGCAGATGATCGAATCGTCGACCGATGCTTCCAGGTGGAGTGAATCATAAGGTGGAATCTCGACACAATATTCTTCAACATTAATAGTGTCCAGTTCATCACAAGTAGTGTATATATAATAGCAAGTCATTGTATCGCTATTACCCGGGCGGATTCCGATTCGCCAATCAGCGTTTGCGAAACCGCCGAAATCAGCAATCGTTCCCAGGTTTTGAATACTATCGCCAGAGCTGATGTAGAGTATCGATGGGTCTTCGAATTCTATCCACGAGATGACATTGTTGGCTTCATCTTCGCCGAGATTCGTTATTACTGCATCGACCTCGAAGGGATTTGGGAAGATAATGTGACATCCCGCGTAAATCACTGGTGCATAGTGGGTAATACTCAAGGTGACTGATGTTAGTTCTCCAATTCCGTAATATGTAACGTATTCGAGGGTTTCTCCGGGACATACAGTATGCTGCATCCACTTAACGAGTACCGCGGAGTCTCCACCGAAACCAACTCCCTCAGCCCAACTTCCATCGTTCCATCCGTAACCGGAGGTTGAAGGCCATCTGCCATAATAGAAAACATCAGGCATGACAGCGTTGAATCCTACTAATATACCCAGCGCTTGAAGGTTACCCGGAATTGGCGGGTAGCCTCCCTCGTAAGCTCGCCAAATATTGGGTATGCTTGGAGCATAAAACTTCTCAGAAACACCGGAATATCCGTATGATGTAGATATTGGGGCTCCGTCATCTGTATCCAACATCGTGTCATAATGCACGATACAGCCGGCGTCATGACAGGTGCCGTCAGCAACTGTAAAACTCGCCTTGAACATTATCTGCTCATTACTCCCGGGAGGTGAAGTCAGCCTGACAGGGGTTAATGTCTGCTTTATCTTTACCCCGTGATAATTGTTCCAGATAGCGGTCAGCACACCGCTTGCATTGTAGGTTGAGTCCGGATTTCCTAATGAACCACCTTCTTCTGTTTTGTCTGCCGCAAAACCATCCACCTTGTACATGATCCATGAGGACCATATACTGCCAGGGTATCCGTACGTCAACCGTTGATATAGATAACCTCCAAAAGGATCGGCTCCTTCTCCGAATTCCCCTGAAGGTTCAGCAAGCCGAACATCAACATAAGCGTTGCCTGAAGCAATATCGAAAGGTTCCATAGTCCGCATCAATCCCCTGGATCTCATTATCGAATCGCCTATCGATGCTTTCCAGGAAGCATAATCGCTATACTCAGGTTCGGACGGAAGTTCATCTGCCAGGATAAATTGGGGAAACGCAGTTAATAAACCAATAGAAATAAGAATTATTGAAAACAAAATTATACTATGTTTAATCACCTTTGTT
>JAFGQG010000197.1 GCA_016935765.1 bacterium | reverse complement strand
CAGGGGCGAGACCTGGTGATGATATTATTTTAAGGGCAGGCGCGAGACCTGGTGATGATGTTATTTTAAGGGCAGGCGCGAGACCTGCCCCTACACAAGCGGTCAAATATAAACAAGGCATTGTAAGGGCGACTGGCCAGTCGCCCCTGCTGAAAACAACACAACCGTTTAATGTACGGTGTTATTCCAACGGGGCGCGGTACTCTTCTCACGACCCTTAAGCCAGGCGGCAATCTCACCAAGATTCGTCACCCAAATATCATCTTCGCGCGCAAGGTATTCAAGTATTCTCAAATATACCTCTCCCCATACAAAATAATCCCTATTGCCGGGGAAGGAACTCCTTACGTGCCAATCAATTACACCCATCCCGCCATAGCGTTTTATCATCTCGATGAATTTTTTTACCATCTCGAAAGCCTCATTCGCGTTGGTGCTTTCGCGAAATAAACTGGCGTCCATACAGAAAACCGGTAATTGTATCGTCCTGATCGCAGAAATCGATGCTTCGTTCCATGGGTACCAGGGATGTGCAGTACCCCTTCGAAAACCCGGATTTTCGTTGAAAGCGATGGAAGAATCGTACAAAAATCCAGCCTCTTCATGGGCTCTTAATGCCTTTTCCTTATCCCTGCCAAGATGCCAGTAATGATGCCTCAATCCTTTAACATCAACCTTTGAGTACTCCTCCAGTCTGTTCTTTTCGCTCATTAGTCGATTGGAGTCCTGATATGCGTTATAGCTGGCGTGTAAACCTATCTCGAAGCCCCGTGCTGATATTTGGCTAAACACTTCAGCAAATTCAGAACGACTTATATCATAATCCACATCGAACCTCGAACTGCCTGTTTTATAACGGTTCACCGGCGCGAAAAAGAAGGTCGAATTGAAACCATATTTTTCCTCAACATCCATTACTTTGTCGAACAGCCAAAAGCCGTTGGGATCCCTGTCGAACAGCCTCTTTCCCAAAGCCTTTATCCTGTTGTGGATTACATAGACTTTATTCTTAAAACTGACTCCCTTCTCGAAAGATGCCCCCTTGATTAACGCGTATTTATCCGGAAAATCCACATCGTGAGATAATCCGATAGCGCACTTTTTTCCTTCACCCCACAACGGCTGCACTTTTCCTGCAAATTTCCCTTCAATTACCTCCCTGAGGAAACTGACATAGACACTCACAATAGGCAAATCCGCGATATTTGATTTATATTGAAAACTCTCCTTGAATTTTAAACGGTCGTGAACATCATAGCAATCCGCAGGTAGGTTCTTGTTTCCATCATCCCTTAAACAATACCCGATCGCGTTAATGATATCGAAAGGGAATCGAGTGGCAATGTCATTAGAGGAGATTTTCCCATTTACCAATTCCCGCCATACCACATCGGATTCGTTTCTCATGATGACGATTCTGGAAGCGTTCGGCGGGTCATTATTTCCATAATATATATCCGCGTTATCGTTAGATACTTCAGCAGCATTTATCCCAAGCGCCCGGAAGATAAAGCGAAACACGTACCTGGCGAATGGTAAATCCCCATCTATCTTATATCTTAGTGAATTTTCATTCATGTTGTCTTTCGCGGAGTTTTTTCTCCGTTTCACGGAGCAGCTTTTCCGGCATTTTGCGATACAGCTTTCCTCTACCCGAAGGTTGAGGTAATCTCGACACATCTTCCCCGCTGATAATTTTGAGTACAACTTCACTCATCAGTTCCCCAGCGATGGTCTCTGCTTTTTTTCTCAAGGAATCGATAGTGTCACCGGTTTCAATTTCAATCACCTTCTGCGCGACCGTATTTCCGGTGTCTATTCCTGCATCTACGAAGTGTATTGTAACGCCTGCATTATCGCCATTGTAAACCGCCCAGGGTATCACGTCAATGCCCCTGTATTCGGGGAGCAGTCCAGGGTGAGCGTTCAGAATGCCGGCTTTTGGTATCCTGATAATGTTGTCGCGAATTATCCTGGAGCCGCCCAGTATGATTATATCAGGCTCAATCTCCAATAATAGCCTTTCGCATTGCTCCCCGTTAAAATTATCCACCACATTTACTTTCTTTGCAAAAGCCGGGTAAAATTCGTTTTTCAACCAGCTTTTATCATCACGATGCCCGAATACCTTCTTTAATTTCCTGGTGGCTAGTCTTAATGAACCAAACAAGCCTTCGCGTTTAATAATTTTTCTGAGTTTTTTTCGACTTCGCCTGCTTTCCTCAATGAATATAGCTTCGAGTGGAACATCCTTATTCTTTAACTGTTCCAGGAGTGCCGCCCCGTGGGAACACTTATTTGTAAAAAATACGATTTTCATTATATCAGGGGGTCAGACCCTTATGAGGATCTGACCCTTTTTCCAAACCCTAAGGTAAATCGACCTGTCCCCAGACTTCGATGGTGATAGTCTGCTCAAGGTAAGTGCTGCTCAATGTTGGCGCTATGAACTGCAGCCAGAGATTTTCCGAAGTTCCGGTAGGTATATTGATACCTCCCGGTCCGAATATATCAGTGGTTGCCCAGGTCAGGGTGCTCCTTAAAACGTCCAGGGAGGGGGAGAACGCCGGTGGCGCTGTGGGACTGTCATTGAACTTCGCTCTCAAGACGAAGCGGTCATCAGCCTGTGTGTAACCGGGTACCCAGAAAGCGCCGGGATCGGTTATCTTCAAACCCAGGTTGGTGTTGTAGGTTGAACGAACAGTCAGAATGATGACTTCCCTGTCCGGCATCGTTTTGGTTTCATTTAAGCCTACGATGCCCAATCTCCAATTGCCCGGTAACGCGGTTATATCGACGGATATCATTTCAGTGTCATAATAAGCGATGTAAGTTTCCATGGTATCAACCGGAAGAGTAATGTGGGTTGGGTCTATGTCTCCACCCTCGTTCCAGTTGGCGAAATTAAATATCGTATCGCCTGCGGCGTCAGGATCGGAGACTGTGAGTGTGTAGGTGGAATCTTCGTACGCCCAGAAATCCTCCTGTGCAGTGTATTCGAATGTGGTGCCATCTATAGTGATGTCACCGTAGGTTTGAAGGGGATCCTTCTGAACAGTACACGCGTATTGTCTGTCATAGTAGGCGGTGAAGTCGATGGGTCCCAGTATTCGACCGGTATTATGCGCAATAGCGCCGCCGTCACTCCATGAATTGAACACGAACCTTCTCTCTGTTGGCGTGATATCATCTATGCCTGACACTCCGATGTCATAGGACGAATCAGCCTTGAACCATTTATCCTGTGTGCTCGAAGCTGCGCCTGTGTAATGAGCCTCTCCGATATCCATCCAGCCGTAAACGTCTGTGAGAGGGTCTTTTGATATTACGCACTTGTAGAATTTATCATAATATGCGATGAATGTAGTATCACGGTTGAGCGGTCCTACGAGGTGAGGATTAAGACCTCCGTCGCTCCAATGAGTGAATGCGAACATTGTATCTTCAGCGATATCGGGATCTGAAACACTGATATTCTGGACGCTTCCGTATTTTCGCCAGGTGGCAATACTATCCCTGTTCAGGAAACCTGTAGCGCCAATGAAGATAGCTCCGTAATCCTCCCGGGGTTCTTTATAAATAACGATTTCAATTCCCCTCCTGTAAAAAGCGACAGCGGTGAGGGGCGTATCCACTTCAACATCGGTGTTGCGTTGAGTTGAGTCAGTGAAATTTGCCCCAGGGGGTATTGAATACCAATGCTGGAAGAAATAGTGAGTTCCGCTGAGAATCACGGGGCTTTCAGTTTCGATGGATGCCAGATCGTCGGGCGTGTACCAGCCTTCACCAACTTGCGTGACTGGCGCTCCTCCCGTGCCGGTATAATCCAGGGTGAGGTGATACTGAATGTCCCACTCCCAGTCGATAGTCGAGTTCTCGTCAATAATGAATGAGAAGTGGTTGGAGTCGCCTGCTGCGGGGGCGGCACCGGTGCCTGTCCATCCGGTGCAGTTGACACGGATCCCGTCACCGAGAAGAGCCGCGCTGTCTACATGAGCATCGATGGTAGCGCCGGGAATGTACCAGGTTGTAGATACCGGCGGTTCAGGGGAGCCGTACTCTGACTCCACGAGCAGTTCTACCATGGAAACCCACAGCCATTCAATAACTGAGGGCTGGGTGATGTTGAACGCGACGAAGGTGGTATCACCTGCGGGAGCTGCGCTCCCGATCCCATTGTATCCGGTGCAGTAAGCGTGGTAGTTCGTATCAGGGGAATTGACATAAGCCTCTATCAGAGCGCCGTCGTCGTACCAGTGCGAACCGACTGGCGGTATTGGACTGTCGAATCCCATGGGATTGAAAATTCCGAGCAGGTGCTGGAGCTGGAAGTGAGCGGTATATGTAACATTATCGATAGGGGAGACCGTATGCGCGCGACTGCCACCGTCACTCCAGTGAGTGAAATTGTATCTCGTACCGGCACCTGCGCCGATCACCTGGTCAACCTCGATATCGTGTTCTGAACCGGGTATCCAGTCGGTGTCATACGGTGAAGCATATTTTACTCCATCCACGATGACGCTGTCACCGCCAAAATCGTTTTCAACCCTGACGCTAATGTTGGTATTCACTATGAACACACCGTCAACCGTTTGCGCTTCTGAAAGATCAAGCTCAAATGCTCTGAAATAAAATGGGCATGAACCAACAGCGCCAGTATTTACAATCATCTGTATGAATATTAGAGTTTCAGGTGGTGTTATATTGAAAACAGTGGCGTCATTATATGCTTGAAGGGATATATTTTCGTCTGGGCTTAATGCCCTATAAAAAGCACCGACTGACCATGTAAACCAGGCATCCCAGTCAAGAGTATGCTCGACAAGGCCAGCAAAGGTTAAAAGCGCTTCATCAAAGTAGAATGTTAAACCAATAGAGTCGATATCGATAACTCCATCGTTATATAGAACCACGGGGATTTCGATAGTATCGTCTGGCAAGCCCCAGATAGTATCAGGGGGACTTGCCTCGAAAGGTGAGTAGCTTGCGATGATCGTCATTGGACTATCAACAGCCACGGTGGTAGAACTTAATGTCGGATCTCCAAAGGTTCCGTCTGACCAGTAGGCAAAAGCATATCTTATCGGACCATCGTATATTACATCCTGTGTAGAGATGTCTGCGAGCGTACTTATAGCATACCATCCTTCTCCGGTTTGGGTTGGGATGGCTGCGCCGCATCCTCGGTAAGTTAATTCGAGGTAGATCTCTTCTGTCCAGGCGGCGTCCTCAGAGATGGGTTCATTCATGGCGCATGCACCCGGGTTATCCGGACCGGTGTAGCTTCCTAAGCCGATACCGTTCCAGGAATCGAATACCGATCTTAGTGTACCGGCAACGACCGTTTCCGGAGTGACCGAGAAGTGCGCGACAGTGCCATCATTGTACCATCCTTCTCCAGAAGTTATGCCATGAATTGAGTTAACTGTCAAGTAATATTGTGTTCTCCAAACGGCAGTTTCCGTTATCGGGCCGTGCATTGCGCATCCTGCGGGATTGTCAACGCCGGAATATGAACCGGGACCCACGCCGGTCCACCTCCTGAAGAAGACCCTCGTACTGTCGGCAATTTCGATAACTTCGGGGAACACTGAGAAAACAGCGACGACACCCGCATTGTACCATCCTTCACCGGATGGGGTTCCATGACCACCATTGTCAACGGTCAGGTAATACTGGGTTTGCCAGATGGCTTCTTCGATAATTGGGCTATTCACCGTGCAGCTTGCCGGATTATCGGTTCCGGAGTAAGCGGCGTCACCGGTGCCGTCCCACTCGATAAAAATGCGCCTGGTTCCACCGACAGTGATGGTTTCGGGTGTAACACTGAAGTGGACGATCGCGCCTGCAAAGTACCAGCCATTCCCTGAGATCGAGCCCCAGTCAGAGACAACGTCCAGGTAATATTGTACTAACCACGACGCAGTTTCCACGATGGGGCTTTCCATCACGCATTCGGCGGGATTGTCGTGACCGGTGTAAGAGCCAATACCAATACCTGCCCACCTATCGAACACGAATCTTATATCCGCGGTTGAGTCTATGATGCCGGGAGTAATATCGAATCCGGCGACTTCATCCTCATCGTACCAGCCGGTACCGGACGTTACTCCGTGTCCGCCATTTTCGACCGTAAGGTAGTACTGTCTTTGCCAGATAACCCTCTCGATTATAGCTCCGTTCATAGTGCAGTTACCCGGGTTTGCGGGACCGTCGTAAGAGCCGGGACCGGTTCCGTTCCAGTGGTCGAAGATGTACCTTATGGTCGCTGTGGATTCGATGAGTGTCGGTGTGACCTCGAAAGTAGCTCCCGTTCCGGCATTGTACCAACCTTCACCTGTGACCGTTCCGCGACCGCCATTGAATACTGTCAAGTAATATTGGGTTTGCCAATTAGCGTGTTCAGTAATAGGATTGTTCATGGTCACGGACCATGGATTATTGGGTCCTGTGTAAGAGCCGGCTCCTGTTCCCGTCCATGATTGGTATATGTATCTTGCGCCGCCGTCGAGTATAGTGTCAGGTGAGACGCGGAATGTTGCGGGAGCTCCAGCGTAGTACCAACCCTGACCGGATGGGGTTCCATGGCTGGATAGCACAGTGAGACGATATTGTATCAAATACAATGCGGTAATAGTATCGTCTTCCACGGGAACGATGTTATGTCCTCTCGCACCGCCATCAGACCAGGAATCCCAAATCCACCTGCTTTGTTCATCTATTGTATAAACAAGCGCAGCGTAGATATTATGGTAAGTTCCGGAAAGCCATGTTGCGGTGTGCGGCGATTCCCACCAGGTGCCATCCACTCTGACCATGGCGTCCGGCACGTCGAAACTAACTTTAATAGTGACATCTACAGAGCCCTGTATAATTATCACTCCCGGTCTCGTATCAGCGCCAGCTATATCATAGGATAGGTCATGACATCTGACGCTATCTGTATTTGCTGAATCACAATGAACATAAAATTTAACACAGAAAAGGGTTTCAGGGGGATCAATCCAGGTACCGGATTGAGTTCCGTAGATGCGAATAGTGTTCGGGTCAAACTGCGCTCCGACAATATAAGACCATGGAATCCCTCCCGGATGCGGAACAACGCCTATGTAGGTTAACAGGTCGTTGGGGTAATCGAAATCGATGCCCACGCTTAAGATGAACCTGGACATGTTGCTATACAGAACAACGGGTATGCATATTGTATCGCCTGCGAGAACGTAGGAAGTTTCCGGAGGGCTTACTTCGAAGGATGAATATCTCGCGACAACCCGATGGGTCGTATCCATGAAGGCGTTTGTTTCGTTTAGCGTGTCGTCTTCAACTGCTCCGCCTCCATCGATAATCCAATGCGTGAAATGGTATCTGACCCAGCCGTCATAGACAATATCCTCTGTCGTGATGGCAGTCCATTCGGACGCGGGGTGCCATCCTTCGCCGGTCTGGGCGGGTCCTGCCGAGCCGCAGCCGCTATCATCCATTTCAAGGTAGAACTGGTGTTCCCAGGTGGCTGTTTCTGTGATAGGTCCATTCATGATGCAGGCTTCCGGATTTTCAGAACCGGTGTAGGAACCCGGACCAACACCTGTCCAGTAAATATGCTTGTAACGTGACCCATCACCTATCATCTCGGTATCGGGATCGACACCGAAGTTCGCAACAGCGCCGGCATTGTACCAGCCTTCACCAAAAGGTGTGCTGTGGTCGGTTACAACGGTCAGGTAGTATTGGCGTACCCAATGGGCTTGCTCCACACAAGGTCCATAAATGTGGCAATAATTCAGACTTTCAGGACCACTGTACGCGCTGTCACCGGTCCCGGTCCAGCCGCTGAAAAAGTACCTGATACCAGCGATCGAGTCGATGACCGTGGGTGTTATGTAAAATCTTGCAGAATCATCATAATCGTACCAGCCCTCTCCGAATACCGTTCCTCTTCCGCCGTTAAGAACAGTGAGGTAATATTGGTGCACCCAGTGCGCAAGTTCCTGGATTGGTCCGTTCATAGTACAGTTTGCTGGATTGTTTGTGCCGGTATAAGAACCGGTTCCCCTTCCTGTCCAATCGGAGAATACTACCCTATGCGTGCCGTCTAAAAGGATTGTGTCGGGATCAACGGAGAAAGCTGGCGTGCTTCCCGCAAGATGCCATCCCTCGCCGGTTGGAGTTCCGTACCCGCCGTTATCCACCTGTAAATAATAAAACCTGTTCCAGTTCGCTATCTCAACTATTGGGGCATAAACGACCGCTATAGCTGGGTTCAGGGTGCCATTATAGGAAGAATCGCCCCTTCCAACCCACATATTGAAAAGGTACATCAGGGTATCACCCATTATTATCGAATCGGGATCCACGGAGATCGTGACAGAATCGCCGAGATAGTACCACCCGGAACCTGCCGTGGTACCCAAGGGACTTACTACCCTTAGCCGGTACTGAAGAACATAATAGGCAGTGAATACCGTTTCCCTGACCGCTCTCGCTAAATGTACTCTGCTTCTACCGTCACTCCAGTGGTCAAATATGTGCCGGATAGTATCGCCAAGGAAGGGCAGGGTCAGATCTACCGCAATCTCATGGGGAGACGCGAACGCCCAGAATGAATCATAGGGAGATGGATATTCCACACCATCAACGTACACCGGTCCCCCTACATCGGAGACAACCTGAACGTGAACCGGCGGAGTAACTATCAGAACGCCATGCCAGGTGTATGCCGTTTCCAGGTCGAATGAGAAATTGTCGAACACGAGGTTGGATGTCCCTCCCCCCGCGCCAACCTGGAACATGAAGAAGAATAACGTATCAAATGGCTCAAACTCGTGTGTAGCTGCAGAAAAAGCTTCTGCAACTACCAATCCGAACGGTCCGGTAGAAAGGTCTTCGCCATAAATAGTATCCCAGTCGGCATCTGCTCTCACCATCCCAAGGAAGGTGATAAGGGTATTATTGAACCGGAAGCTGATACCAGAGCTGTCAATGAACATTGGCGCGTTATTGTAAAAAATCGCAGGGATAAGGATGATATCGTCCGTAGCCGCGAACATGGATTCGGGTGGACTTACTTCGAATGCTGAATAATGAGCTATAGCAATCCTGGTCGTATCTACGAAAGCTTGGGTATTCCAGGCTGATGAGTCAGTGAAGCTTGCGCCGCTCCAGTGAGTGAAATGGTATCTGTTCGGACCATCGAAGACGATGTTATCCGTGCTGATGTTTGTCCAGCTGCCGGAATTATACCATCCCATCCCTGTTTGAGCCGGAACAGCAGCGCCGCAACCCTCATAATCGAGTGTAAGATAATACTGCATAAACCAGTTTGCTCTTTCGATGATCGTGCTGTTCATAACGCAATTAGCAGGATTGTCCGTTCCGGTGTATGAGCCATCGCCGATGCCTATCCATCTCCTGAATACGTATCTAACTTCTCCAATTGTAAGGGTTTCAGGTTCTACCCAGAAGTCCGGAGCAGCTCCCTGTATGTACCAGCCTTCGCCATAAGCTGTCCCATGTCCGCCATTATCCACGTGAAGGAAGAACCGGGGTCTGTACCTTGCGAGAAAGAAAGTATCGCTAATCGCTCTAACGTAGTGAGCTCTTCCTCTAGCATCGCTCCAGGCAGCAAAGACATACTGCGTGTCGGGACTGTGGGGTTGAATCTGATCAACAGCAATAAGGTGTTCTGAACCACGCACCCAGCTCTCTAAATGGGGAGACGGATAGGTCGTTCCATCAACGATAACCTGACTTCCGCCGGGAATATCGGTTGATATTAATACATTAATTCGATCTCCGATGATAAAAACACCATCCCTCGTGATAGCTCCTGCCAAACCAAAAACAAAATCGTCCAGGTTTATTGCCGTTCTGCCGGTATCTCCACTAACGTAGAAGACTACGTAGCATAGAATATCGCCATCGTCCAGTGTAACGATTGTGCTGGATTTTGCGAAAATCCTCGCTTCACCCAGCGGTGGCGCTGACATATCTGTGCCCTGGATAAGATCCCAGTCTATATGCCCGTTCAGTACGGACGAATATTGAATTATATCCGTGTCGAACAGGATGTCGAATCCTATGGAATCTACTTCAAGGGGCTCGTCGGTGGTAAGGAATACCGGAATTGAGACGAACGAGCCGGAAGCTCCGTAGGTTGTATCCTTTGGATAGACAATAAAATAAGCCGGGAATTCGCCATAAACCGCTGTAGCAACTATTACTCCGTTGACAAGGACTTCTGTCGAGTATGAATACATGTCATTGAATACTCCGCCTTCCCAGTAATGGAAATAGAAGGTATCAGGACCGTCGATGACCATGCTATCGGTTGTAATTGCAGCCCAGGTTCCTTCGGGGTACCATCCAGCGCCGGTTTGAGTGGGCACGCCGCCTCCGCAGCCGGTAAAAGCAAGGCGTAAATTGTATATGCTTTCCCACAAGGCAAGTTCCCGTATCGGGCTGAACAGTGCGCATCGAGCCGGGTTATTAGGTCCGGTGTATGACGAATCGCCTGTACCGTTCCATGCCTGGAAATAATGTTCTTCGTTAGGAGTCCTTAGGGTTTCCGGCAGTACAACGAACAGCGCGGTGTCACCTTCATCGAACCAGCCTGCTCCACCCGTTACTCCATAGGGGCTCTCCAGTGTGAGCTCGTACTGCTTTGTGAAGAAGGCTGTGAATACAGTATCATGAATGGCTGAAACATCGTGGATCCTGGCGCGGAAATCGCTCCATGAAAGGTAAAGGTACCTGGTCCCGGGGGTTCCCATCTGAACCGAATCGACAGCTATGGTATGGATAGATCCGCGTAGCCAATCCCTGATATAGGGAGCAGTGTAATAGGTGCCGTCCACTCTGACACGCCCACCTGGAAAGTCCAAACCGACAGTTACTTCCACTTCGCCGGTGACAATGAATACACCATCGTTGGTTCCAGCAAGCGCGACGTCGCAGAGAAAGTTGTCAAAATGAAGGGGTGATTCACCCCCTGCGCCGAGATCAACCCTGCAGATGAAATTGAATAAAGTGTCGCCCGGCATAACTACATTTGGCGAAGTAAAATTGAACGCCATGCCAGTAACTTGACCGGTAGCATCGACAGAGAAATCGATGCCCAGTATCGTGTCCCATGGTACGGTACCTTCACTCATCCTCATAAAAGTCAAAATGTTAGCGTCAAATAGGAAGTCGAAGATGACCGAGTCCATATCGAAAGGTCCGGAAGCGCGGAATATTGCTGGTATGGCAACGATATCAGTGGGTTCGCCAAAGACAGTGTCAGGAGGATTGACCTCGAAAATGCCAGGCTCGTTAGAGTACACCGCTATCGCGGTTCGCGCGGTATCTGCAAGTATTTGAGTGTTGGGAGCGTAGATGTCGGTGAAAATTCCACCGATCCACCACTGAAAGTAGTACCATGTACCGCCCCCGAAAATGCTGTCTTCCGTCTCCAGGTTCACCCATGAATCGTCGAGATGCCAGCCTTCCCCGAACTGCATGGGTTCTACAGCTCCTGAACCAAGGTAATCCACAGTGATATAATACTGGGTGTCCCACTCAGCGATCTCGACTATCGGGCTCTCCATAACGCATTGCGCGGGATTGTTGCTCCCTGTGTATGAAACCGTTCCAGTACCGGTCCATTCAGTAAAAACAACTCGATGACTGTCCACAATCGCTACGGTTTCAGGGGTTACGGAAAATGGCGTCAAATTATGGATCACATACCATCCTGAACCAGCGGGTACTCCATATTCGCTTTCAACAGTCAGAGAGAACAAGGTATCGAATTCAGCGGTAAAGACAGAATCATCTATGGGGGCTACATCGTGGAAGATGGCTCCTCCATCGCTCCATTCGCGGAAGTTGAAAATTTGCCCGGGAGCGGGATAGAACATCGAGTCTACTCCGATATTATGGAACTCTCCCGATGTCCATACATCGATATAGGCTGATGGATACTCAGATAAGTCCACCCATACAGTGCCCGGGTCGAAACTGGTATTCACCATTATGTTTATTGCAGAAGTGAGCACTCTGAAAATTCCATCCTCGGTCCTGGCTTCAGCAATATCGTACATGAAATCATCGAAGCGTATATCGCATTCACCTGCTCCTCCCAGCGGGACCAGGAATACGAAGTAAAAAAGCGTATCGATGGGAGTAACTACGATTCCGGTGTCCGAACCGCCATACGCTCTGACCTTGCCGGTGTCTCCAACGGTTAAATCCACAGATATTATTGAATCCCAGGGGATTTCAGCGGGAGTAACTCCCATTGTTTGAAGTAAGGTTGCATCATAGTTAATAGTCAACGCGAATGAATCGATGAGTAGAGGTTGGGTGCAATCGAAGACTACAGGAATATTAACGATAGTCAGGGGAGGTCCTTCGGTAAGTGCTGCGGGGTAGACGTCTATAATGAGAGGGGGATAATAGTATGCGGTAGCCGTTGTTGTTGTTTCCATAAGTACTTGTGTCACACGGTTATAGGGATCATCGAAGGTGCCGCCTTCCCAGTGGTCGAAGTACACCCAGTAGCCTCCATCGAGGTTCCAGACCGAATCAGACGTGCTTATTGTTGCCCAGGTATCCTTTTCATACCATCCTTCCTCGGTTTGAAGGGGAATCCCGCCTCCGCATCCTGAGTCCTCAAGTGTAAGCCAGTAGGATGTATCCCAAACAGCTACCTCGGTAATAGGAGCGTTCATGGTCGCCATCGCGGTATCGTTTGGACCCGTGTAGGAGCCGCTGCCAGTACCAACCCATCGTTGAAATACGTGCCTCACACCACCAATTATAACCGTGTCCGGTGTTACTGAAAACATGTGAGCAGTAAGTGGAATATACCATCCGGAACCGGCAGTAGTGCCGTATTCGCTGATGATTTCGAGACGATAAACCGAGTCGAAATTTGCTGTTACCGTGGTGTCGGAGATTGGCATGAACCAATGCTGCCGGGCTTCGCCGTCTGTCCAGTTTCTGAATAAGAACCGCACACCGGGAGGAAACGTCTGCACAGAATCCACCGAGATTTGTATAAGAGCCTCGGGGATCATGGTAGTATCGAACGGGGTTGGTCGAGGTACACCGTTTACCATTAAAGTACCACGAGAAAAATTTGTTTGAACCCTGACATCAACAGGTATGTGCCAGTTGATGATGAGATAATGCTCTGTTTCTGTATTGGTGAAACTGACATAAGAAGTGTCGGTATCTCCGGTAACAGCTTCATCAAGGTTTATGCCGAGAGCAAACCAGTTATCTGCTAATTGGCTTTTCAGGTGGCGTACGGCAGTTGCATTCAAGTGGTAGCCATAACTCCCTGAATCAATTGACGCTCCGGCAAAATATGTAGTTCCTTGTGTCGCGTCCCCGTAGGAAAGTTCAGGTAACTCGGTAGAAGGCCTTCGCTCCAGCATGTCGTAGGATTTGATATTGAACGGGGGAGAAATTCCCGGTATATTAGTATATAAATCAGTACAATGAAGAACTAAAGATACGTCATCAATGGTTGCGTCATCGGGGATACTGCTGACTGAAAACTCGAGGGCAAGTATTTTGTGGGTATATGAATCCCATAATTCAACGCAACTACGGTAAAGTCCTACATCCCATTCAGTGTATATTGTGGATATCCCTGTCGGGATTCCAGTTAAGCACATAATTGGCATACCGATACAAGCGCCGAAGTAAACGGGCAGTGTATCCCGGTGAGCCTGCATGATTTCCGCAGTCCCGGGAAGCTCCAGCGGGTCGGTCTCTTTTGCGCTGGTAAAACTGAAAACTATAACCGATATAAAAGCTATTAAAACTATTTTTTGAAAATATTTCATCAAAACTCCTCCTGTATGGTTAATTCGATTTTTGCCCCTGTATTGCAAATATTATGCAAACTTAATACAACTTCTTCTACGATCATTTTGATTAAAACTCTCTCACTTACTTTTTATATCAGTTAAATTATATTAAAATGTAAAAAAATCCGCAAGCTTTTTTTAAGATAATTATTCAGGGTAATATTTCAAAATTCGTTTTGATAATATTTAACTTAGTTATAAATGACGGCATAGATGAGTAAATCGAATAATGCAAAGATATAAACAACAATTAAAATCTGAGTATCTACTTTGCTCTTGACAGTTTAATCCGAGTTTTACATTTTATTTTGAAAAAGAAAATAGGTTTTTTTTTCGAATGATTTAGGGTTAACGTTTTGACTTTGTATGAGATAGAAATAAAATGTGTTTGAAAAGGCAATCAGTATACTTAACTCTATTTGTCTTCATTTTGGTTAGCACAACAACTGCAATTTATGTAAAAGCAGCAACATTCAATGTGGCTGATCCAACCGGATTCCAAACCGCGCTCGATAATGCCGCTGATAATGGGGAAAACGATACCATCATTGTCAGTTCGGGTACATACGATATTCCATATACACTCATGTATAGCTCTATAGAGGACAATTCACTGACTATTATTGGATCTGATGATGATTCGGTCATTATTGCTGGAAGTTTATCGGTACGTGTTTTGGAGCTTCTATCCGACGGCTCTGATGCGGGTTTAAAAGTAATGAACCTAACCTGCATAAATGGAAACCGGGCTTACGGCGGCGGTTTATATATCGAGACAACCACTTCCCCAATAATTTTGGATAATTGCAATTTTAATAATTGTACAGCATCTGCAGTCGGTGGGGGAGTCAATGCTTACTCGAATTCAGGAAGTATTTCGGTTGCGAATTGCTCCTTCACCGGGAATACGGGCGGGAGAGCGGCAGGTCTCTTTGTGCAATCTGAAACAGGGTCATATATCGGTTTAACGAACTCCACTTTTCGCAATAATGTTGCAGAAGTGGATGGGGGCGCGACCATGCTGTACCCGCTTGGCTACGGAGTTGCTATGGTAGTTGAAGATAATTACTTTGAGGAGAACAACGCGGGTGAATTTGGTGGCGGCTGCTGGGCAAGGCTCCCCGCGGGAAACAGTACAATTGACTACCATAATAACCGGTTCTATAATAATGCAACGACTTCTGCCGGGGATGGCGGCGGTTCTTATATTGAGATGGAATCCGGTTCGCTTTTTTACTCCGATAACTACTATCAAAATAACAACTCCGTATGGGATGGGGGAGGCGTTTGGATCCATTGTGTCTCAGGAACACTCCAAATAGCTTATAATGATTATATCCTTAATAGCGCTGGAAGTAACGGTGGCGGGATCAGTGTTGGTCTGGATTACGGCTCGATAGTTTTTGAAAGGAACATCCTGACTCAAAATACCGCGAATACCGGGGGAGGTCTGAATATCGCTGCCTTTGAAGCCGCATTAAGCGTATTTCATAATACATTTTATAGCAATGCAGCCCTGGATGGAAGCGGTATCTGCTTCTACTTTGACGATAGTTCTGCCAGCGCTGATGTTTACAACAATATATTATGGCAGGATATATCCCCAGCGATTGCTATGTCCGGAGCAACATCGACAACAGCGAGGTACTCTGATATTGAATATGGTACTGGAGAGCCCTGGTTCGGTGTCGGCTGCATCGATGCAGACCCATTGTTCTCAAATCCCGCCATTTGTGATTTCAATCTCACCTGGTATAATTACCCTGTAGATGACGCTACGAAGTCTCCTTGTATAGATTCGGGAGACCCTGCATCCCCCTATGATCCCGATTCCACCATTGCTGATATGGGAGCGCTTTATTTTGATCATGCCACGAGAATCCCTGAGAATTGTGTAAAAACACTTGACGAATATAAAATATCGTGTTATCCTAATCCATTCAACGCGGTATTAAATATTCAAATTGCCGCAAAAATGGGGGAATTCGAACCGCCAATGTCGATTGGGATCTACGATATCAATGGGAAGCTTGTAAAACATTGGAGTATTGATAAACCTGTTTACAGACGAACAAGCCATTCTCAATCAGAAGAGCCCGAAAGCAGTCAATGCCTTTGCTGGAATCCTGATCGAAACTCAGGCAGTGGTATATATGTTGTAAGGATTACTGATGGCAGTAAATTTATATCAAATACTATCGTCTATCTAAAATAGCGCATTATTAATCCACATATTTACAATTGCATTTTTTGAATTCAATCCATCTTAGTCCATTTACTCGTAATTTTCAATCCGACTGGGGTCATCAGACGGTAATGCAGTTGACGATACTCCTCCTTGATATTCCATAATTTCTGTTCGCCTTCGAAAGTGAAATCATCATCTACTATTATTTCTACTGAGGCACTGTCCGGAATGATTTTCTCGCCGTATTGGCTATATCTGAGCAGAGGACTGTAAACTTCGAAGATAGAACCACGCACCCATGGGGAAGGCGGTCCCTGGAAGACATGCCGGCTGGGGATCGCGTATTCGGTCAGAATATTAATTGAATTAAGGTCTTCTCCGGAAAGCTTTATGCTTCTATTATCATTGCTATAATTAAATTCTTTTTTATTCACCAGGATTTCTAAACTGGGTATTTTGATATAAAAATAAAGTGTTAGTGAATCGCAGGCAATCTCTTCGAGATCCATTTCAATCGTTACATAGGCGAACGAATCATCCAATTCGACTTCCGTATATAGGTAAGTGAATTTCAGGTCTTCTTTGCACGTAAGTGTATCCACCCAGATTACGGGTAGAGAAGGTGGCGGCGATGGCTTAAAAGCCATTGAAGAATCTGGAAGTGTTAATACGATTAGAAAAAGTGAAGTAAAAATTAGTACCTTATTCATTTTTGCTGCTCTTGCTTTTATATTTTTCTTTTAGCGCTTTTTCTACGCTTTTCGGTACGAATGATGTAACTTTGCCTCCCATGCTGGCGATAGTTTTGACCATGGTGGAGTTAAGATAGGAATACTTTTCGTTTGGCATGAGAAAAATGGTTTCAGTACGGGGGTTCATTTTCCTGTTTGCCAAAGCCATCTGAAACTCGTGCTCGAAATCTGATAACGCTCTTAAACCACGAATGATGGCTGAAGCTTGAACCTCGTCTGCAAAGTGGGCTAACAAACCCTCCATCATCATGACCTTCGTGTTCGGATAATCCTCTATTGCTTCCCTTACAATGTTAAACCGCTCTTCAGCGCTGAACAGGGTGTTCTTCGCGGGATTTTCACCAATTGCTACTATGAGTTCATCAAAGATATCCAATGCCCGTTTAATTATGTCTAAATGACCATAGGTGATCGGATCGAATGTGCCAGGATATACTCCGCGTTTCATTTAATTGTACCTTATTATAAGTGCATTTTTCATTTTCTTTCCCCCTTTTCCAAAACCCATCTTCCTGTTTTTGCAGGTTTTAATACTATCTGTAACCTATCTTTTTTCTTTCTGTCCTCTGTTCTCTTACAATATATACCTGCTAAGGTTCCTGTCTTCAACTATCTTAGCCAATTTTTGCTGTACGTTTTTTTTGTTTATGACTATTGTAGATTTTTTCTGTTTATTGGGCAGTTCATACATGATATCTTCCAGGAGGGCTGTCATAACGGTCTGCAGTCTTCTGGCGCCGATGTTTTCAGTTGCGGTATTTACTTCGTCCGCAATTCTGGCGATTTCCTGTATTGCGGTTTTTGTGAATTTCAGCTCCACACCTTCGGATTTCAGTAAAGCTTTGTATTGTTTGATAAGCGCATTTTCAGGTTCAACCAATATTTTTTCGAATTCCCCTTTACCCAGGTTATCCAGTTCCACCCTTATTGGTAATCTGCCCTGGAGTTCAGGTATCAGATCGGATGGTTTAGCAATGTGAAAAGCTCCCGCGGCGATAAACAGTATATGGTCGGTCTTGACCATCCCGTATTTTGTCATAACGTTAGAGCCTTCTATTATCGGCAGCAGATCCCTCTGTACTCCTTCTCTCGAAACGCCAGCGGTTCTTGTTTCTTTTATCTCAACGATCTTATCTATCTCGTCAATAATGATGATGCCATTATTCTCTACCCGCTGTATGGCGATATCGACCACCTCGTCCAGGTCCACCAGCTTGGCGGTTTCCTCCTGAAGCAGTACTTTCCTGGCTTCCTCGACTGTTAATTTCCGCCTCTTCTTCTGTATCGGGAAGGCTCCTTCAAGCATCTCCTGGAAGTTGATTCCCATCTCTTCCATGCCCATGGGGGAAAATATCTCTATGGTTGGAGATTGAGAATAACGCGTTTCTATCTCTATGATATGGTTCTCAAGTTTTTTATCCTTTAATTTTTGCCGGATCTTCTCCCTGCTTCTCTGCCATTTTTCAATGTCGAAATTTGTGTTCTGGTCTTTTTTCCTGCGTCTCGGCGGTCTGGGCAGCAAGTAATCCAGAAGCCTCTCAAATACTAGTTTCTCCGCCTTTTCCTGGACTTCTATGGCTTTTTCCGCTTTCACCATGCTAACCGAGATGTTAACCAGTTCCCTTACCATCGATTCGACGTCCCTGCCCACGTACCCAACTTCAGTGAACTTCGATGCTTCAACCTTGACGAAAGGGGCATTGGCTAGGTTCGATAGCCGGCGGGCAATCTCAGTTTTTCCGACTCCGGTCGGACCGATCATCAATATATTGTTGGGCATTATCTCTTCCTTCAGCTTACCCTTAACCTGTTGCCTGCGCCATCTGTTTCTCAACGCGATCGCAACACTTTTTTTCGCAGCATCCTGTCCGACAATATACTTATCAAGTTCCTTTACTATCTTTTTTGGAGTTAACTCAAACATAATTAAGGCAATTTATTATTAATTATCGCCATTGCAAGTATTTTTT
>JAFGQG010000196.1 GCA_016935765.1 bacterium | reverse complement strand
ATTTTTATTGGTAGGATTGCCAGATCTTTTTGTTGTGCATTGCTAATTGATAACTGCTAATTGTCCATTGATCCATTGCTTATGTTTACCCTTCCCTACCTTTTTTTTAAATGACCAACGCCCTTAGCTTCCCTAATAATTCATAAACGGTCTTCACAGGAAGATGAAATACGAATTCGACCTCTCGTGCTGTAAAATCCAGGCTTTTTATCTGGTCAGCCAGAATTACACCTGAGATTTCACATCCTTCTGGGATGTTAACTTCAAAGGGATAGCCCTTAACGCTTGAAGTAATTGGGCAAAATAATGCTAAGCCCACTTTTGCATTATATTCTCCGGGAGAAACCACTGCTGCTGGTCTTCTTCCCTTCTGTTCATGACCTGCCTGGGGAGTAAAACTTAACCATACTATATCACCACGCTGTGGTATGTATTTTCTCACCATCTCTCAACTCCCACAGGTTCTCCCGTGTTAATCTCCCCATGAATATTACCTTTATTTATCTTCTTTAAAAGGTCTTTTAATACAAATTCATTCTGTTTCTTTGGGAAAATAATCAACTTACCATTCTCCAGTTTCATATCGACTTCAGACCCATCATGAAGATTGCTTTCTTTTACGAATGCATTTGGTATTCTTACAGCTAAACTATTCCCCCATTTTTTTATTTTTGTATCCATATTCTTCCTTTTTTTTTATATTGTCTCTACAATGAATATACAACAATAATTTAAAACAGTCAATAAAAAAAGTATTAATCCTGGAAAAATTATTTGTAAATACCGTTTTTATGCATTGCTAATTGATAATTGCTAATTGTCCATTGATCCATTGCTTCCGCTTCCCCCTTCCCCACCCAAGCGGGGCACATTCATGAGTCCCCTACACCCCTGAGACGTTGGATTTTTATTGGTAGGATTGCCAGATCTTTTTGTTGTGCATTGCTAATTGATAATTGCTAATTTCTCATTGATCCAATGCTTCCGCTTCCCCCTCCACCCCCAGGCTATGCCTAATTTGCGGCTTTATCAAGAGCTTCGACTACCGTCTTCAGTATTATGAACATCAACCCTGTTTCATCAGCGCGGATAGCCTCATCGTCCTCGGCCAATTCCGACAATACTTCTGTTATGAATCCTAGAATATCCTTTTGGTTATGGTTTTCTATTATCGCTTCAGATGCAGCTTGAAATGCGCTGTTAGACTTCCCCTCCAAAGATTCCAGGGTGCTGATATTGATTTCCTCGATCTCATCGATCTTTTTCTGGGTTACTTTCGGGATACTTCCCGCGGAATCGATCATAGCTTTCCATACCGCCGTGCCCATGAACAAAAGCTCTTCGCGTTCATCCTGGTTGAGAATGTCACCACCCATACCCATCAAATAAACCATGACATTCGGCTGGGTTTCACTCATTAAATTTACAAGCTCCGGAATCTTAAATGGAGGCATCTGGTTCATCTCCTCCCAAACACCTTCCATTACTTCCAATGGGATCGTATTGATGATACCCTCCTTTACTTATGTTATTTATTTCTAAAACATACTTATTTATTAAATTATAATTCAGAATACTTGACAAAACCATCAACAATTGTTAAAATAACCTTGCCCTTCAGCTTGTTGCCAATAAAAGGTGAATTGTTCGATTTCGACTTGAAAGCAGCAGTCTTTACTACCCATTCCTTACCAGGATCTATCACGGTTACATCTGCAGCTGAACCGGGTTTTAAGGTTCCACCAGGTATCTGTAATATCTTAGCTGGATTGACTGATGCCCGGGTGACGAATTCCTTAACCGTGAGCTTCTTTGGATTTACCAATTCGGTAAACACAACGCCCACAGCGGTTTCGAGACCGGTCATCCCAAACGGCGCGTAGTTATATTCCTTATCCTTGTCTTCGGGAGCGTGCGGAGCATGGTCGGTAGCAATGCAATCTATTGTACCAGAAATAAGCGCTTTTTGTAAAGCTTTTCGGTCGTCACGGGAGCGCACCGGCGGGTTGACCTTCGTGTTCGTGTCATATTCCATTTCCTTCACGATGTCGTCGCTCAGCACCAGGTGATGGGGTGTCACCTCGCAGGTAACTTTCACTCCTCTAGCCCTGGCATCCTTAACAAGCCTCGCGGAATCCGCGGCGCTCAAATGGCAGAAGTGCACCTTACCGCCAATGTATTCTGCGATAACAAGGTCGCGCGCTATCATCGACGTCTCGCTTACCGATGGTATCCCCGTAAGTCCGAGAAGAGTCGCGACCGGTCCCTCGTTCATCACACCGTCATGGCTTAGACTCATATCCTCCTCGTGGAGCAATACGGGCACACCGAACATCTTCAAATATTCCAGCGCGTTTCTAAGGAGCTCCCCGTTCTTCACGGGAACGCCATCGTCCGAAAAAGCGACCGCGCCAGCCTTCAATATATCCCCCATCTCGGTCAACTCATTCCCTTCCATCCCCTTGGAAACCGCCGCTACAGGATAGACATGGCACGCGGCTTTTCCCGCCTTCTCAATAACGTACTTGACCACCTCCGCGTTATCTATGGGAGGCTGCGTATTAGCCATGCAGGCGATACTGGTAAAACCACCGGCAACCGCGGCATTTGCGCCGCTGATAACCGTCTCTTTATCCTCTCTCCCGGGTTCCCGCAGGTGAGTGTGCATATCGACCAGACCGGGCATCACGTAAAGCCCATCCGCTTCAATGACTTTATACCCCTTGCTGGTCTTTCCCCCGATCTTCTCCACCTTCTTGCCCGAAATATACAGGTTGGTTACCCTGTCTATGCCCTGTGTGGGATCAACTACACGACCGCCTTTTATCATAATTTTACTTGTTGCCATTACATTCTCCCCTCTCTTTAATCATCCTCTTCGCAAATATGTTCAAACAATTTATTCCTTGTTGTCGCTGCGGTTCCAATTTCTCCAACGACTATTCCAGCAGCATGGTTGGAAATATACGCCGCTTCAAAAAATGACGCCCCGGATGTCGCGGCAAGGGAAAAAGAAGCCACAACCGTATCTCCCGCGCCTGTTACGTCGAAAACCTCCTTAGCGACCGTGGGAAGATAATAGTATTCGCCGTTATTCTGGAAAAGCGACATACCCTTTTCACCACGAGTGATAAGTATATTCTCAGCCTCGAGCTGTCTTAACATCTCCCAGCCAGCCTCTTCCAGTCCTTTCTCCGTGGATATCCTGATATTAAGCGCGTTTTCGGTCTCCTTCACGTTCGGCGTGATAACGGATACACCCCTATAATACTGAAAATGCTTCTCCTTCGGGTCAACCGCAACGAACTTCCTGTTCTCCCTGCATATCCTGACTACCTCCTGAACCAGTTGCTGTGTGACCAAGCCCTTGCCATAATCGGAAATGATAACCCCATCGGCTTTCTTAAGTGAGTTGTTGAATTTTTTTAACACTTCCCTGGAAACATCCTCGTTTATATCATCCTTGCTCTCCCTGTCAACTCGCACCACCTGCTGATGATGCGCAATTATCCTGGTCTTCAAAGTAGTGGGGCGGGTGAAGTCAACCGTAATATATTCTGATGAAATCTTCTCTTCGGAGAGCAGTTCATGTAATTTCTTCGCTGTATCATCCTCACCGACCACGGAAACGAGCAATGGTTCAGCTCCCAGTTTTTTCAGGTTCCAGGCAACGTTCGCCGCGCCACCCATACGCAGCGAAGAGGTCTGCACATCAACAACTGGTACCGGAGCTTCAGGGGATATGCGGTTAACCCTCCCCCATATATATTCGTCCAGCATAGCATCACCTATTGTTATTATCCGCCGGTTTTTGAAACCGTTCAAAATATTCTCGACTTTTTTTGTGTCAACATTCATACTTAAATCCTTTTTTTATAAATAATTATGAATCCTCCGCTTTTCCAAGCAGCTCCTTCAGCATCTCCCAAAACTCGTTCACATCCTTGAACTTCTTATAAACGGAAGCAAATCTCACGTAAGCTACTTCATCCAGCTTCTTCAGTTTATCCATAACCAACTCACCAACGTACTTGCTGTCGAGTTCGCCTTTAGACTGGTTCATCAGGTCATTTTCTATCTCGTCCGCCGTGGCTTCTATTCTTTTCAGAGAAACCGGTCTCTTCCTGCAGGCGAGTATCAAGCCCTTTACTAATTTCTGCCTGTCATAGGGTTCACGCCGACCATCGGATTTAACGATAGTCAGATCAAAATCCTGTATGTACTCATAAGTAGTGAATCTCTTTCCGCACGAGACGCATTCCCTTCTGCGGCGAACCGCTCTGCCTTCCTTCACCGCGCGCGAATCGACAACCTTGTCTTCATCATTTCCGCAGTAGGGGCACTTCACTTTCTAACCTCGCTTTCGAGGGGTATGAACCTCACAGTAATTGGGGAAGCTTCAAGCATTTCACGGGCGAATTTCCCGGCCTCGGTACTCGACTCGGGGAAGGCTGGCTCCCCGCATATTATTATATCACTTATTTCAGCGTTTGTCAACATTTTTGTGCATATAACGCACGGAAATCTCGTGGTGAAAAGCGTGGCTCCTTTTATACTCACGCCGAATACTGCCGCCTGAATAATAGCATTCTGCGGAGCGTGCAAGCCCCTGCATATCTCCTGCTTCTCGTCCCCGACCAGGTTGTATTCCTTTCTCAGACACCCGAGCTTCAAGCAGTTGTCCATGCCCGAAGGAGCGCCGTTATAACCCGTGGTCAAAACTCTCTTTTCCCGAACCAGTATCGCGCCCTGCTTCTCCATGTGACAGGTGGAGCGGTTCGAAACGAGCAGCGCTAACTGCAGAAAATATTCTTCCCACGATGGTCTATTCATTCTAAGATTCCTTACTTAATTCGAACCGGGACAAGTTGCTCAAGCCCTTTGAATCCGGCTGTTCCAGGATCCCTCCATATTGATTACGTTCAATTTTGCTTCTTTTATCAATCTATCGCTGAGTTCGTCCGGGTATTTCCCGGCTATGTACAGCGTTTTTATCTTTGCGTTTATGAGCATTTTCAGGCATATCGTGCACGGTTGGTTGGTGCAGTAGAGGTCGCTCCCTTCGACGCTTGTGCCGAATATTGCCGCCTGGATAAGCGCGTTCTGCTCAGCGTGAATTCCCCTGCAAAGCTCATGATGTTCGCCTGATTGTATTTTCATTTTCTCTCTCAAGCATCCTATCTCAATACAGTGCGGGGAATCCTTCGGCGCGCCGTTGTAACCAGTCGCGAGAATTCGCTTGTCTCTAACCAGTATCGCGCCCACTTTCCGCCGCAGACAGGTGGACCTGGAAGCGACAAGATGAGCCATCTCCATGAAATATTCGTCCCAGCCAGGTCGAGTATCTTTATTTGTTTCTTCTGCCATATTTTTTATTTGACAAAGATAAGAAATAGGATTAACTTAACAACAAAAAAATAGTGGAGAGAAGAAAAATTATGTTAGCCTGGTTAATTTGGTTTATCATCAGCTTAATTCCCGCGCTGGTCGTTCTGATCGGCAAGATGTCCGTACAGACCCTCGCGCTCATTTATTTCCTGCTCATAATCGCGGTCATAATCGGATGGGGAATACACGATAAAATCAAGAAAAGATCCCTGAACGAAGTTTAGTTTGCCTTTTTAATTTCGCAGGGGGTAGCGAAGGGAATATACCCGGTATAGGCAACCCAACAATAGCAATCATAACCAAACACCAAAAACTGTCATGCTGAACTTGAAGCTGGCATTTACTACTAGGGAATTGATAGAAACCTATACCAAGAATTTACTTTTACTAACAGT
>JAFGQG010000195.1 GCA_016935765.1 bacterium | reverse complement strand
GCTTAGAGGTTATAGTCCCAGTTTGCTGAGCATCTCGGTCTGGACCTCTTCGAACCCATAGCTGATTATTCCAAGTGTATCACAATTGAGGTTGGAGCGAGGCTGAAATACTGAGCTTGCCGAAGTATTAAATCCTCCTACATTAAAATTTCGTAAGGTCGAAGTAAGACAAATGGGACAATATAAAAAGAGATATTTTAAACTTCTGATATACGCGAATTAAGGTTATTTTTGAGTATATAATTAACTTGCTCTGGGAACAGTTAATATGGTAACGAGGGTAAGACGTGTAATTAACTTTTTTTATACCTGCCTTTCTAAATCAAATAATTGTCTCGGGCGGGTACAAGGTCAAAAAAGCCCGTCTGAAGGGGAAGAACAACCATCCTGAACTTGAGTTGATTATTATATAAACCAAGGGGAAGGTGAATGAAACATCCTTGTTTAATCTAGCAATTTATACTACCATTTCAGTAATTATGAAAAAACTTATCCTTGTTCTCATGTTTATATTATTCGCTTCAATGATTTCTCCGGTTTATGCCGCATATAATAAACCGTGGCCCCTTCCCGTTCCCACCGTTCCGAATTCGGTATGCATTGACCCCGGCCACGGGGATGAAGATAACATAGACGGGGATAACGGAACAAGCTATATTGATCCTGCAACGGGCGAGATTTTATATCAGGAAGATGACATCAACCTGGATGTGGCACGTATCCTGCAGACAAAACTGGGTAAGGCGGGATACAGCAACGTTTGGCTGACCAGGGACGACGATTACGCTATGACCAACAGAGAGCGTTATGAGAAGTGCAACGGACTTGGCGCGGCGATCCTAGTATCCATTCACCATAACGGCTCAAGCGATCCGTCGGTTAATTACACGCTTAGCCTCTACAAGAAAGATGTGGATATCCCGCTTGCCCGCATCGTTTCCGAATATGTATCTACGGCACTAGGCCTGCATGATGAAGGTATTTCCCTGTTTACCTCGGGAGTGCTTTTAAAATCCGATATGCCAGCGACGATCTCGGAAGCGTTTTTCCTAACCAATGAAAACGTAGTATCGATGATCGAAGTTAAAGATGAATTTGGTGAGAATGCCCTGGATAAGGAAGCTAGGGGATTATTAAACGCCATCAATAACTACTTTTCGACAATACAGTAACATCTGGCTGGGAGACAGGGATTTCCTTCGGTAAACTCAGGGCAAACTTTTCATCCTGCTTCCATCTTCACTGCGTTTGACTGGGCATGTTGGTCCTGAACCTTTCAGGCCCATAACCAGTGTGTCACGATTGAGGCTGAACGCTTGCACTAAGAGCAGTCGAAGTGAGACTAATGAAACAATAAAAAGGAGGAAATGATGGTACATTTTGGTATATTTATACTTTCTAGATTCAAGGTAATATTTTTGTTATAATGCCGTACTAAGTAAATAGGGGGTGGAGTAAAATCCAGCTTATCTGTATGTCCCAAATAGAACGACTCCAACAGTCAAGAGAGTTAATCCGACATCAGCTTGCGGAATTTCCTGAATTAATGGAAGGCGAACCGAATAAGTGGTGGAGAAATACTGCCAGATTAATAATAAACTTTCGAAGGACAACTCAAGAAATACCAGATTCTGATGTACGGGTATATTTTGAATTCCAGATTCCCGATCTGCTTGATAGATTGCGTAGAGTAAGTGGCTCTAATCCTCAAAATGAAGATGGATATGCAAGCTTAGCAGATAATATGATTATGGACCTTTCAATGGAACAAGCTGCTCCATATGAGCGGAGAGATATTCATATAGAAACATTCTTTTTGCCAATAGATGTTATGGTTGGACAACAACCTGAAAGATTTAAAACTGAAGACAGGATGATTGGAGGTATAGATTGCAGGGTTTTGAGAGTCATGACTCCGATAACACATGCATGGCAGGAAATTCCATTACCAAAGCGTGGGGATATCTGGCATAAAGGTGGGGGATCCAGATTACCTGGCGATGTTGTTTTCCATTCACCATTTTCAATGCAGGAAAGTGAGTCTCCTTTATATGACCACGATGTTCTTACGTGTAATGGTTGTCCTAACGAAGTAGCTTTTGCCATAGGAGTCGATGCGGACGGTATTGAACATATGGGGGAGGATAAACTGAATTTTGCTCGATATTGTGCAGGTAGAGACACTACACAAAATCAGATACTTCTGGGGGCAGAAGGATTATATTATTCAAGGGAAGCAATGATGAGCGCCATAACGGGCCATACTCGTATTGAGAATGAATATGTAGCCAACAAGGCAATTTACGGTTTTGACAAAATGATTGTTCAAGGAGAGACTCTAGCAAAAGCCCGAGGGCTTATGAGAATGGTTAAGGCTGTAACAGAGGGAAAAGCACTTTCGTTTGATCATGTTCCGCTGAATGCTCGTTTCGATATGGGTGTCAGCACATTATTTTTAGCCAAGAGGTGGTCAAGTAAAGAACATTTTCCTGAACTGCTGCAGCGTATGTTCTTTTTACTGAAGCAAATGGGACAGATAAGGGAAGGTGAGTTTAATATATTTGACACGCTTGAACGGGCACATAGGGAAAATTCTTTTTATGATTTTGATAGTGAGGTTCGATTTCCAATTCAAGTGGCAAGATGGAAAGCCCGCAAATTAGCTAAGCAAATTGATCGTGAAATGGGTTGGAGATTTCATATACCCACAGGAATGATAGTAAATAGATTTCCGGGTGATAATATCCCATCTAGAATTTCTCTTGACAATTTTACTTTGGATCCAGAACAATTAGATGTGCAAGAAAGATGGGATGCATTTACTAGTCGTAGTCGAGAAAGAACTGCAAAACATGAAGCAGAAGACCATTCGCCGTATGAGAAAATATTTATGTTTGGATATGAAGATCGTGAGGAATTAGGCACCTCTGCAGATGACGCTGTCTTTATGGGAGGAAACGAATTCTAGTATCTAATTCCCAATTTGTTTAAAATCCCATCCATCTACACTTCCTCGTAAATCATTAGCAATTTGCCAAATAGCGCGATGAAGTTCTGAGCGTTCTTGTTCTTTAGTGGTATCTGAAACGTTATTATTTGCCATAATTATTTAGATTTTTTGTTTATGAATTTCTCGATATCTTCCATTTTATATCGACGATTTCCACGTTTACTTATCTTAATTGCCGGAAGTTTGCCCTCATTGTCCCACTTACGAAGTGTAGCCGGATTTACCCCTAATAACTCAGCCGCTTCTTTG
>JAFGQG010000194.1 GCA_016935765.1 bacterium | reverse complement strand
TATAATTTCTAAAGATTAATGTAAGAATTTTTATTTGACTTTGTAATTAATATGGCTATATTAGCCATTAAGGAGCGAATAATGAAAACCAATACATTAAAGCCAAAATATGTAATAAACGGTAATGGTGAAAAGGAAGAAGTAATCATTCCCATAAAAGATTTTAATAACCTGGTCTCTCTTGTTGATGATGCTTTAGATGTAAGGTTGATCGAAGCTACTGAAAATGAAGAAGTAATACACCTTGATGACTATATCAAGGAAAGGGGAAAAAGGAAAAATTAAAGTATTACTCCGTAGTTCCGCAGTAAAAGACATCGACAAACTTGATGATAAATTATATCAAAGGGTTCTCAAAGCTTTGCAGAGTCTCGAAAATAATTATAGACCCCGGGGAAGTAAGAAAATACATACCAGAAAAGACATGTACAGGTTGAGGGTAGGAGATCATAGAATTTTGTATAAGGTGGAAAAGAAGGAGGACACAGTTATTATTTGCCGTGTAGTCCATCGAAAAGAAGCATATAAATAAGATAAAAAATGGGGGAATGATGTGGTGTAAAAAGCGAACAATTCTTATAATAATTTTCATTTTGTTGATTCAATTTGGTTTATGTTTTTCGATAGAGCTCATTTCTGAAACTGCAGTCGATGGCTTTGAAGCTAAATTCATACGCGTGGAGCATAATACAGCTATGCTCTTTGAACCTGATACTTCGATTGATACATTGACAGTAAGCATTATAAACTGTTCCGATCCATATTATCCGGGATTAATTGGGGAATTTAGACTGCCTTCCTCAATTTCCGGATATTACATGGAATTTCATCCGATAGATACAAATGATTCCTTGTTGGTTATACTTAACGATACGAGTACGATAGATTTTTATAGTCATTTAGGTGACACGCTCGTTTTATTGAGAAGGTTTACCGAACCATGGGTCAGGTATTTCACTAATTATGCGCAACTATACGACTCTTTTTTAGTGGTTTTTCGGGAATACCAGTATTTAAATATATATAATGTTAGCACTTTAACCCACATTTATTTATTAGAATCTATTTCAAGTGGGCCATTGACTGCAGTATTCGACGCAGAATATGGATTGCTTTGTACCGGAAACGGATGCCAAACATGTGTTTATTCGTTAGGAGCTGACAGGTTCTTAGATCTGATCGATTGTTTTGGGTGTGCTTCAGACTACTATTTTCAATACCTGGACATAGATGGTCGATTTATTTTCGCAGAGGGAAGAGCAAATGCTTATGTGTATAATGATACTCTGGTTGCTTATGAATGGTGGGATCCAGGGGAGCATGAAGACTTTGGTGCTCCATTCGAAATCTGGGAACATTATATAATTAAAGCCGGTTCTGACAGGTCACCTGACCGTCCAATGACGATAGCAGAAATTACAGCCTGGTATCCACACCCAATATGGACATGGTTCGATACTTTGAAAGGTGAGATCTTTGAAATTGAAGACACTCTTCTCTACACTTTCATGCAGGATACTCTAAGAATTTACAACCTTAATTCACTGCTTGGTATCGAAGAACGCAGCCTAAAACCAAAAGAATTCGCTATTTCAGTATATCCCAATCCATTCAACTCCTCAACCACCCTCCGATTCACCCTGGACCAAAGCACTGCGATCGAAGCCACCATCTACAACCTTCTTGGTGAAAAGGTATCCGAATTAGTGAATGATAAACTTCCTTCAGGAGTTCACACCGTTCAGTGGGAAGCGGGAAATTGCCCCTCCGGTATCTATTTCTGCAGGCTGAAAGCTGGAGAGCATAAAGAAGTGAAAAGAATGTTATTGATGAGATAAGGTTATTCACGGGAGACATAAAATGGGTAAAAAGGTGACATTCGTATTTTTTCTGCTTATACTCACAATATGTGATCTGAAAGCAGGTTGGGATTTGGTAGAATTAGGACCACCATGGAATCCGGGAGTACTCGAATTCTTCAACGAGGACACCGGTTTTGCAGGGGAACTCCGCACCACCGATGGCGGTTTGGCCTGGGAGGATGATTGGATAATACCACCTTTCGGCAGAGTCTGGAGCATACAGATGGTTTCAGCCCGAGAAGGGTGGCTTCTATTCCAACCAATCGGGATAACAAGACCGAGACACCATCTCGCAATTACGACAGATTGCGGTGATTCATGGACTCATGTTTATGATTGCGACACTGACTTCCCGTATATTACACAGATAAGAAGCCTTCAGTTTACTGATATTAATCATGGTTGGATCCAAGGAGAATCCGGCGATACTGCATATTACTTCAAAACAGACGATGGTGGTGAAAGCTGGTATAACATTTATATTGATCCCTATGAATACTGCTTCGAGCTATATTTCTCAGATTCCCTGAATGGCTATGGTATTTGGACGTATTACCCGGATAGGTTTATTTTTTATCGGACTACTGACGGTGGAAGCATCTGGGATTCAGTATCAACGGTATTAGTACCATTTGAAAGTTCAGTAAATGGAATATGGTGCAGGGATTTTACTGATCTCTGGCTGTGCGCGGGAGATTATGGATATACTTACGATTGCCGCGAAATTGGTCCCCGATTATTGTTGCACTCATCAGATTCAGCCGCAACTTTCGACACACTTCTATTCGATGATTATGCCGAGCCCCTATTAAAAATCGCCTTTTATGACTCCTTCGGTGTTTTATCGGACTGGAGAGGTAACCTGTTTTATTCGGATGATTATGGTGCCTCATGGGTATGCAGACCGTTCGAGTACTACACCAATATACTCTGGTTAGGCTTTAAAAATGCTGATGAGATCTGGGCAACTGACGGCTTCACTTTGTTCAAAACCACAAATAGAGGTATAACATGGGAAAGGTATAACAGGACTGCCCATATAGACTGGAGAAGTTTAGCCTGTAATACTTGTGGTGAAATTGGCGCCGGCTGCAGTAACACTGGCCTTGGCTTTCTGAAATTCTCATCCGATGCCGGCGACTCATGGTTCGAGGATTACCCAGAAGTTGGAGATGTTTGGATTTGCAAAATACTCGACATCGAAATGCCGGATTCAAATAACTGGTATGTAATAGTGGAAACCGGAAATTGCAGAAGTTTATATAAAACAATAAATGCAGGTTTAGACTGGTATATGATATTCAACGAAAGGATTTCAGGTTTACCTATCCTTTACTTGTGTGATATTGAGGTAACAACCCAGTCAATATGGTTAACCGAAGGCAGAGAAGGTGAGTTTTTCCGGTCAGGGGATGGCGGCATGACCTGGGATACTTTAACCAGCCCTTATGAAGTTTACAAAACTTTCTCATGTAACTCCAATCATTTATGGGCTGAAAAGGCAAATGCGGATGTTTTCTGGCATTCCACCAATGGAGGGGAAACCTGGATTCTCCAGTCCATTGGCGAAGACACCTTATACGGTTCGTTTCGTGTAGAAGACGTTTATTTTCTCGATTCGCTTTATGCCTGGTGCCTTTCTCAGGCAGGTTCCATTTACGTTACTGCCAATGGCGGGGATGATTGGGAGTTTATATCGGAGACACCTCCCTTTTGTTTTTCCTCCTATACCTCTATCATTTTTGTAAATAGAATGCATGGTTTCATTGCCGGTAAGGGTCTATTCGAAACGACCGATTGCGGATTAACCTGGATGGAGATCCCCGGTTTTTCGGGTTATACATTTTTGGATATGGATTTCGCTGATTCAGCCACGGGGTATGCAGCTGGTTGGCAAGGAGTAATTGCCAGGTATTCATCATCGGAATGGATCGAGGAAACGGATGGAGCTCTATACCCTAGAATTTTATCACTAACAATTTATCCCAATCCCTTCAATAAATCAACAACGATAGTTGTTGATTTTGGGAGTTTGTATGAATCCAAACTCCACTCCTCTTGCCGAATAGAAGCCCCCACAAATGCAGATATTGAAATCTTTGATATTAATGGCAGGCAGATCGATTGGCGGAAAGAGGGAAAAGGTGAAAATGAAATGAATCCGCATCCACACTTCTACTCTTATACTCATCTACACTCCTTCTCCTGGCACCCCAATG
>JAFGQG010000193.1 GCA_016935765.1 bacterium | reverse complement strand
GAGAGTATAAAATGAGAAAGGAATTTAAAAAAGGTTTGACTTTATTGGAAGTGATGGTAGTCATTGGAATCATAGGTATAATAACGACTGCTTCATTTATAACCCTTAGCAAAACAGGTCATAAATACAAATTAAGATCAAGTACGATTGATCTCGGTCAGACCATTAATTATGTTCGGCAGTATTCCCTTGAGAAAAACCGGAATTATGGGATTAGATTTTATTCAGACAGTATGACAGTATTTTATACATCGGGAACGGATACGATTTTGGATAGTGGAATCAAACTACCCGCTCACATAAAGATAGGCGTTAATTCAGAAATAACGCAGGGAATAGGTGGTACTTCAATACCAACTACTGGAACAACGTTTGCTAATAACACTTTCCTATCACATCCACATAGCGGTGTTACACCTGGAATAGTCTATTTTTCGAGTCCGGTCGAATCCAGAGCTTATAAGATAAATAAACTGGGTTACGCTAACCTGTACCAATGGGGAGGAGGAACCTGGAATGAACAATAAAAAGAGTGGAATGACTTTGCTTGAAATACTCATTGGATTCACAATTTTATCGCTCGGAGCAACTTCTGTACTTGCTTTTTTAGTTTTTTTTATTAAAATTAATGTTACGATACTTGATAATCTGCAAACGAAGTATATTGCAGAAGAGTTTTCTGAGAGAATAAGGGCTGAAAGCTTTAGATCGCCCTTGATACTAAACGACGGTGATAATGCGGATTTGGATGAATTTACAGAACCAGACCATTCTGCAGCGGATACCTTATATGGCAGGGTATTTCACCGTTATTGGAACATCGTAGATGACGAGCCGATGGATGGCATGAAAACGATAAAAGTCAGAATAATGTACGATAAGCTTGATAAAAATCAAATTTACGAATTTACTACATTAAAGGGCTCAGGGTGAATATGCGTAAAAGCAAAGGTATCACATTAATCGAACTTTTGGTAGTATTGACTTTATCATCCCTTTTACTTTCATCGATACTGTATTTGTTTTCAACATTCATTTCAAAGAGTGTGGGGCAAGAAAAACTGGTAGCTTCAAACACTGAAACACAGAATATTCTGAACTATATCAAATGGGATATTTTGATGACTGGTTACGCGCTTCCTTCTGACAGATTACCCATATCTGTCACTAACAATACCGGGTATAAAAGCTCTGACCAGATGACTTTGAGGTCTTTATTATTCAGGAGCGAGATGGAAACTGGCGCTTGGAGTTTTCTACTCTCTCCGGCTACTGGAAGTAATACTATATTGGTTAAAAGGTGGGATGATCCGAACGTTGATTTCGTCATTGGGGACAAGATAATTCTACTGACTCCCACGCGAAGGCAGATCGGTGGAGTTTTTACGATAAATGATCGTACAAATGCAGTGGGACCAAAGGGTGAACCTGCCTGGCTTCTTACACTGGATAATACAGTCTTTGCAGCACAGGTCTTCGCCTTTTCTGTTGCGGACTCTAACATTGTAAGCGAAATTGAATATAAGATCCAGGACGGCGATTTAATGAGGGGGAGTGAGGTCATTGCAAAAAACGTAGAGAATTTTCAAACCTCGTATTGGGTGGATCTGAATGAGAACCTTCGCCAGGATGCTGGTGAAATATACAACAACCTGGATTTTCTGGCTACCCAGCCCACACTTGCGGGAAGGATAAAAATGATAAAGATTCACTTATTGGTCAAGTCTTTAGGAGAAAAGGGATATACATATACTGCCGACTCCCTGGTAATTGCTGATAATACGCTTGCTTTCAGCGCTGATGATATGGCTTACAGGAGAAGATTATGGGAAACTCAAATGTTGCCGAGAAATATAAAATGAAGAAACGAAAAGGCACAGTTATACTAAACGTGATAATTATTCTCGCCATAATGTTTGCTGTGGTTGGAATAATGGTATTTCTTCAGGTTAAAGGCATTAAAGTCATGGGAAGTACCAGGCGTTACTTTGAAGCATTTGAAATAGCTCAATCCGGAGTTGATTACGGAGAATTAATGATCCTTAATGCCGCCGCTGAAGGTGGGGGTGTAATGGACACCCTGATATCCTTGAGTGACTTTGATTGTGATGTTTCAGCAACAAGAATGTTTACCTCACCAGTGATAGGAAGCAATATCTCATTCGGAGCAGGGTACGAAGAAATAGGCAAAGGTGCTGCTTCAGGAGGCGCTCAGAGTTTCTATCACCTTGAAGTATTAGCAAAGGGACAAACCCAGGGAGAAGAAGTAAGGTTAGAAGTGGGTTTTAGAAAAATAATAGGCGTACAAGCAAAATAAATAAATAGTTTTTGTATTAGCACATTCGCTTCTGAAAAACTTGGTATTTTGTTAATTAGTACAAAAATAGGAATTAAATATGATTGGTGTATACTTGCTTTTTGTTAATAAAAAAACTAGTATCCTTGACAATGAGCTTATTTTTATATATATTAATATGTGAGGAATATAGAAAAATGAACTATTTTAATTGATATGGTAAAAATTAGAAACAGGGCTGGATTAAGTTTGATTGAGATCATGATAGTTATTGTTATAGTTGGCGTGATGATAACCACAGCAACTATTACCATGAACAAGGCAAGCAACTATTATCGTTTACGCAGTTGTTCGATAGATTTGAGTCAGACAATTCAATATGTTCGGCAATATGCATTAGAGAAGAACAAAATGTTTGGTATCAAATTTGATGCTGACAGTATAATAGTATTCCAATACGATCCTCCTGATACGATAGTAGAAAGCGTTTATCATTTACCATCTAATATTTCTTTTGGTGTTAACGATAATGTGAATAGCGGAGTTGGGTATATTACTCCTCCTCCCAGTGGTATAGCATTTAATAATGAGAAAATTCTTGCTTTTCCGCATAAGGGAGTTACAAAAGGAGTTTTATATTTTAAAAGCCCAAAAGAATCAAGAGCTTTAGCTGTGAATTCTCTTGGTTATCCAACCCTCTATATTTGGGGAGGTGATACGTGGGATGAACAATAGAAGAAGCGGTATGACATTATTGGAAGTATTGGTGGGCTTCACGATTTTATTAATAGGAGCGAGTTCAATCTTGGTTTTCCTTGTTTTCTTCATAAAGATGAACATCACCATCCAGGGAAAAATGCAGTCCAAATTCATTGCTGAACAATTTACCGAACAGATCCGGGCAATGAGTTACAGGGATCCAGATCTTGTTAATGATGGTGATAACGCGGATTTAAGTGATTTCACGAATCCCGACCATTCAGCCGTTGATACGGTAGATCAGAAAATTTACAATAGATATTGGAACGTAGCTGAGGATATTCCTATGTCAGGCATGAAGACTATAAAAATAAGGATAACCTGGCAACAGGTCGACAAAGAACAAGTGTACGAATTTTCAACTTTAAAAGGTTCGGGATAAGAGAAGAGATATTCCAAACTTGCATATTTTACGAGGTAACATTATGAAAAATAGCGTTAAATTAATCACCATTTTTACGGGTTTAATACTGATAGGATCCTTTGCCGGGGTTTATGCGCAATACGATGCGCCAACAGGATTTGTTGTTCAATCCGGTACACCTTACTGTGTTGAATTAAGCTGGAACGCTCATTGGTTTGAAGGATACAACGATCCGTATTTTGGATGGTACACGAGGTATACAATACAAAGACTAAACAAGAGAAAATGGGAACATGTTGCTTATACACAGACTTATAACTATTCAGATTGCGGTTTAGCCGTTGGTAGTGAAGCTTGTTACCATATAAGAGCTGAATTATATTATGATGGTTATTGGTATTACACATTATGGACAGACCCTGAACAATGCGCCTTTCCCGGGATTGCAAGTCCACCGGCTCCTCCTATCAATTTCGTTGTTCAAACAGGCGATTCAGCAGCGATAGACTTGAGTTGGGATGATACATCAGGTCTGCATGAGTGGTATGAAATTCATAGAGATGGTTATCAGATCGAAGCTGACTATGTAGCGCGCTTATATACTGATTTTCCACTTGAACCGGGCGCAAGCCATTGTTACAAGGTAATGTCCTGTAATACGGTCGGGTGTTCTGATTTCACTTCGGAGTTATGTGATACTGCCGGAAATCCTTATGAAGCTCCCCCGGGACCGGGACAAATGCCAACCAGCTATCCACCTTTCCTATCTGAGAGTGTGCCAGCAAATGTGCTTATTGTATTTGATAATTCAGGTAGTATGAATTATTGCGCATATTACGGTAGTTATCAAGCTGGAAGGGATTATTATGGCTATGCTGAACCAGACATATACTACGTCTACAACTCTGCAACTATTACTTTTGAACCCACTAATACATGGACAGGGCAGGCTGATCCTCTGCATGATAGGTTTTCAGGCGCTTTTTTAAACTGGCTGACTATGAAAAGAGTGGATATAGCAAGAAAAGCATTGGTAGGCGGAAAAGTAGAGGACAGGAGCATAAGCGGTCCTAAGATATTGCTTGGCGAACCTACTGATCAACCAGCAGTAAGACAGTTTTATAAATATCATCTGCTAAAAAACATCGCTGGGCAAACCATAAAATGGGAGTTCCTTGTATATGGCGATGATGTAGGTTATTATCAGGATTATATATTTGTGATCGATCCGAAAACATTAGAGATTGATACTGTAGGGCAAAATTGGGTTTGGCGGGATATAGCTATAAGGGGACCTGAAGAACCTACCGGCATTATACAGCAGGTTTCAGACAGACTCGAATTAGGTTTGATGTTTTATAACGGGCAAAGCGGGGGATATGTTGCTGATTATTTAGGATCCCCAGATGAACATATCATATCAGAGATTGAGAACACTACCCCGATGACAACAACACCTATAGGGGAAACATTTTATGAAGCTTGCAGGTATTACCAAGCAACGACAAGCTATTACAATGCAGGAACAGATTATTCCGGAGATGATCCCTGTCCCAATGGTTGTGAAAAGTGCTTCGTTATTCTAATGTCTGATGGTGAACCTACCAATGATGAAATGATCCCCGACTCTCTAAAAGGATATGATTCATATACACCTGACGCTGTTCCGGATACTTTTCCAGAAAACGGTACGGATTATTTAAGGGATTTGGCATTATGGGCGCATGTTTCAGATCTAAGACCGACAGATTATCCTGAATGGACGAATAATATTACTACTTACGTAATCTATTCCTTTGGAGCTATGAGTGACGACGCGATCGAGCTTTTAAACAGAACCGCAAGGAACGGTGGTTTTAGCGATGATAACGGTAATAAGATCCCGGACCTTCAGGCAGAATGGGATTCTGATGGCGATGGTTACGCGGATGGCTTCCACTTCGCTTCATCGGGTGAAGCGCTCGAAAACGCTTTCCAGGAAGTATTCCTGGATATTCTTGAAAGACTCGACGCATCCTCGGCAGTATCTGTGGTCACAAATTCCATCAAGGGTGAAGGTAACGCATTCCAGGCTGTTTTCTCACCGAAAAAGCTATTCGGGCTGACGATGCTTAGATGGGTAGGGAACGTACAGGCTCTCTGGATAGACCAGATGGGTAATCTTAGAGAAGATACTGATAATGATACTTACCTGGATATGGATGATGATTATATTGTGAGGATTTATTTTAACGGTGAAAATACCATCGGAGAAAGGTATGAAGATACGGACGCTGACGGCATAGCTGATAATTATGTAAATGAAGTAGATATAGATAATATCGAATTTGTATGGAATGCTGGAGAGATGCTGTATAACCGTTCTGCAAGCACCAGGAATATCAAAGCAGTAATACCGGATACAGCATCCTTTGCCGCTGTAGGCAGCCCAAAATACAAACTATTAAATTTTACTGTGGACAATGCCAGTAATCTAAACGATTATTTGAACGTAAACACAGTGGCGGAGGCAGGGTCTATTATCGCTTATTTAAGGGGCGTAGATTTTCCAAATTACAGAAGCCGTACCTACAACGGCAAAGTATGGAAATTATCTGATATAGTCAATTGCAGACCTGTATATGTAGCTGATCCTAGAGAACGTTATGATCTCCTGTATAACGATGAAACATATATGAACTATTATATGGATACAAAGGACAGGGAGGGTGTTTTGTTTATAGGTGGCAATGACGGGATATTAAAAGCATTCAATGCTGGTACTTATGTTGAAACGGGTAACAATATCTCTCCCGGGAGACTTGATGGTGGAGGTACTTCTCTGGGGGCGGAACTCTGGGGAATTATCCCGTATAACTTATTACCTCATCTGAAGTGGTTAACCCTTCCTACCTATACACACGTGTATTTTATAGACTTAAAACTCAAGGCAACCGATGCGAAGATCTTCACAGATGATGGAACTCATAAGGGTGGCTGGGGAACGATCTTGATTTGTGGACAAAACTTCGGGGGTTATCCGACTACAAACCTGGCAGGTGATACGGTAAACTCGTCATATATGGCTATCGATATCACAGATCCTGCAAATTACAGTCTTCTCTGGTTTTTCAGCGACGAAGATCTCGGATTCACTACCACGTATCCTGCAATCGCGAAGATCGATTCAACATGGTTGCTTCTGATAGGTTCGGGACCGACTAAATTCGATGGCACAAGTGATAAAAAAGCTAACTTATTCGTGATCGATCTACAGACTGGAACCACACTGCTAAAGTATGAATTTACTGAATCAAATGCCTGTTTAGGTGACCCGATTACCGTGGACGTCGACATGGATTATACTACTGATCTCGCTTATGTCGGATTAAGCAATTATTCTTCGAATCCTGGCTGGAAAGGAAAGATGTACAGGTTAAATTTCAATAACAGCACCGATCCGGCAGACTGGACGGTTACAACACTAATGGACGTAGAACGCCCCATTCAAGCAGCGGGTGGTGTGACAATGGACTATTATGGGAACTTATGGGTTCTGTTCGGTACTGGGCGTTACACTTCGGATTTCGATGAAAAAGATTCAACATCACAATATTTTGTAGCGGTTAAAGATAAATATTGGAGCACTGGTTCTGGGAGTATCAGTAAAGCTGACCTGTACGATGTTTCAAGCTGCCAGGTATATGAGACCGATACAGGTTACGTAGTAAAGGGAACTGCCAGTGGTGAACAGATGTTCAGTCAGTTTTTAAATTCAGTCAACCAGGCTGACGGATGGATAAGCACTTTTTCCAATGGAGAGAGAATCACCACTGAACCTGCAATATTAGGTGAGACAGTATTTTTCACGACAATCAAACCTAATTTGGATGTTTGCGCTTTTGGCGGTGAGGGAAGGCTTTTCGGTGTGTACTACATGTCGGGCACACCCGAGCCTACAAATCAAACTTTAGGTAAAAATACCGTAAGCGATGAAACAATTTTAACTGCCTCAATTTCACTGGGAGAAGGTGTCCCTACGGCACCGACCGCTCATATAGGCATGACTGACGAAGCAACGATATCGATACAGATGAGTACGGGTGAAATAAAACAGGCACAGGCAAAAATAGCCGGTCAAAAATCCGCGGCAATATTCTGGAAAGGGAGGTAATATATAATGAACAATAAATTAAATAAATGTAATATTATAATAATATTAGTAACTCTTATCATGAGTTACTCTTTTCTGGTATCTGAGGATTTTCAGATAATACCCGTTCCCCCGCGATCTGGTTCGAGTTTTGAAGTTCAGGAATACAATTATATAGGATTACTTACACAGATAAAATTTGACAGGCTTGTTATTTCAAATATTGAATTTTCCATTAACCAGCCTAAAATACAAGTAAGTAAAAGTAATGAAAACTCATCTGATAAGAAAGTTACTGCGACAGGAAACATAAAAATCATTCCGACTTCAACTCCGCTTTATGATATTCCTGGTTTGGATATCAGGGATGAGAATGGCAAAAAGATATACCTTGAAGAATTGAAATTGAGAACACCAGCGATCATACAGTTTTATTCCGAAGATTATTCTAATCAGGGTGAGGAACCATTCTCAATCAGTAAAATCAAAATTGGCACTGCCATACAAAGTGATATCCCTGATTCCCTTTATAATTATAAACGCG
>JAFGQG010000192.1 GCA_016935765.1 bacterium | reverse complement strand
GATGGATTGTTCAGAATGTGACATGAGTTGTTATGGGGAATTATGCAGAATCTACGAACTGAAGAGAGACAGCCTTTTGTTTTGGACCAAGCACTTTGGGATGCCACGGTTAATTATTTAGCACTTAGTTTTTTATAATCCTTTTTTATATATAGGGATAAGTTTGCTTCAAATATACTTTTAATCAAGTATAATATAGCTTTTAACACACCTTGACGGTCAGCGTATCTTTTGAGTGCTTTCCACTGATGGGTGAAGAATGTCTTATTAGAATACAGAAGTTTAAAACAATCATCAAGAAGGTCGTTCATCTCATCAGATTTGATTTTTGGATGGTTCCACACAAGGTGTTTTAGATCATACAGACTATAATCATTTGTATTCATACCGAATTTTCTGGATATATCATACTCTAATTTTGTCCTTGGAAGTGGAGTCAACACGCAAATTTGGCTTAAATCGAGTTTTAAGGCTTCTATCCTTTTCATATCGGCTTTAATGGATTGTTTTGTTTCAGGTGAAAAACCGACGATATAATAACCAACAATAAACATGTTTTTTTTATTTAAAGCTTTAGTGGCTCTTGTTATAGTCTTTACCGACTCTCCTTTTGATACGTAATTCAGATTTTTTTGATGTAAGTTTTCAATCCCTATAAAAGCTCCTGTAACTCCCTTATCATACCATTCATCAAGCTTATTTTTGATTTTTTTAGCCCTTATCATTGGGTACCAATAAAAGCCATATTCATCAAGAACGGAAACTACCTCCTCTGCATGTTCCTCAAGTATTCCGAAATTCTCGTCCATTATTTGGATTTCATTTACTCCGAGTTTTTTATATTCAAGTAATACTTCTTCAATGCTTTTAATGGATATTGGTTGAACACTATCGCAGAATCTAGGGGTTTGACAAAACCTGCAATTCAGGGTACATCCTCTTGATGTGTGTAATATACCGAACTTCATAACCTGGAGGCCAGGAGTAAAAGCCAGGTAGGTAACTGCAGTTGGGTGTTTTATCCTCTCAATTTTATAACCTAAATGTTCAGCTACTTGTTTTTCGGCGTAACCAACGAAAATTCTATCAAAATGATTTTCCAGACCAGGAGTTAAGACACCGTAATTACCTCCCCATATTTCTTTTATTCCAGCTTCCCTAGCATGTTCAATCATCCTAATGATCTTAGGAATCTCGTTAATATAAAAGGAGAATCCTAGAATATCATATTTGTGAGAAGAAAGTTTATCTTTGAACTGTTGCCATGTTGGGTACTCCAAAATATCTATCCCCGGAATATTGATTTTTAAGAACCGCAATCCCATTGAATGCCTTCTGATCAAGCTGAATCTGAACAACATTTTCCGAGTGTTGGATTCCCAGTAATCATATAGTTTGTTTGTATAGGCAGATGTAAATAGAATGTTATTCATTTAAATAACCTATTATAATCACTATTCTAAGCCCAGCAGTCTTAATTTTTTTACATTAATGGACAATGTCCATTTTGCTATACTAAATAATATGTGAAATAAATCAAGTGTTTTTTCTGAATAATGCTATTTAACTTATCTTAAATATAGATATTGATATTAATTCGATTGCATTTTAAATAAAATCTTGTATGTTATAAAATCTATTTAAAAAGGAGGTTATTAAATGAGGTTTTATTTATTGAGAAACATAGTGATTTTAACTGTGATATACGTTTTATCAATATCGATTTCACAAGCTACAACGTTTATGTCATTGCACATTAATGGGAAAGAGAATGTAAATATGCTAGTACAGGGACAGGATGTTAGAATTCGAGCAGACTGTGGTGTTGGGAACACAGTTATTCTCGAAATATACATAGATGTTGATGGATCACACACGCTAACTCCACCTGATATATTAGCTTTAGCAGAAGATTTTGTTGATGGTGACGCGAAAATGAATACGCGGGGTAACGTCATCCCGGATAGTAAAATAGACGGAGTTATAGATGTAACTTACAAGCAGCTTTGGATTCTATATGAGTGTACAGTAGTTACGAAGATCATAGATATGGATGGTTCTTCCGTAACGTCATGGTTTGAGATCAAATCAAATCCTGCTTCTAACTCGGAAATAAAAGGGGTTGTTAAAACAAATAAAGCCGAAGCTCCGGAATTGTTATATCAAAGTATTCTAGTGGGATCATCACCTTTCCTTACTATACCTGACACTAAAGGTAATTTCTCGATAGGTTTACCCCCTGGGTTCGAAGGTCAAAACATGGAAGTCAGGTTTATAGACGGCGGTAATTCTGGGATTCTTATGCCAAATGATATTGAGTTTAAAGTCCCCGAAAAAGGTGGGATTATCGATGTTGGAACTACTAAAATACCACAGCAAACTGCCTGGATAATCGGGAAGATCAAAAATCAACATGGTTCTCCAATAGGGCCACTCAACCTTGTTTTAAGTGAACGTTATTTTGAAGATGATTCAAGCAGTGTTAGGCAATCGTCTGACACGAGAAGTGTAAAATTAAAGGCTTTAGGTAGCTATACATTTAGAGTTCATGCTGGTGATTACGAACTTGATGTGAGAGATCCAGGAGATTTTCAACCCTCGATATACTGGCAACCAGTTGAGAGTGAGCCCTTGACAGTTGCGAAAGGTGATACCGCTAAGCTTGATATTCTCTGTTATGAACCCGATTCCGGTAAACGTATTACTGTAAAAGTAAATAGACCACAAAGCATGCATAATAATGTCTTTTTTATTGAAACTTACACTGATGGTTATTATATGAAAGCCCCATGTAATAACAAAACCGGAATAGCAAACATCCTGGTGAGCAGCAATCTATCAAATGAATTTGATATCATTGTTTTTAGGGATAATTATAGTACATGGGTAGAGGATACTGTAATTGCCGTAGGTGATACGATTGTGCTGTCACCCAAAGAATTCGATCCTAATGAACAGTATGAGGAATTTGATCCTGAACCAGCCATGGAGGATGAGGAGGATTTGGGAAACTTTAATCCGGGAATTGAAGAAGAGTTTGAGGAACCTGAGCAGGGAATTGAAGAAGAATACGAGGAGCCTACACCTGATCTGGAAGAATAGTAATTATGGATTAATTCCTGATTACCTCTAGTTTTTAAGTATAAAAACGGGAAGTTTTTTTAGGCCTTTAAATATCATAAAATATTCTTGTTTTTTTAACCACTATTTATAATTTTCTTATAATTATAAGGTAGTAAATGGAATTAAGTTTCTCGAAAAAATTGCTGTTTTCTGTAATCACTTTATTACTGTTTTTTTTGTTGCTCGAGGGAGTATCCCGAATCATTGAAATCTGGCTCCCTCCTATGAGAGTGGATTATGGCCTGGGTTTTGACGAGGATACGAGATTATTTGTACCTGCAGGCCAAAACGGTGAACTAAGGTTTACAGATCCATTCAAATTGTCAAGTTTTGAACATGAGGAATTCAGTGCTAAGAAACCACCAAACACTTTAAGAATAATGATGTTGGGAGGTTCTTCCGTCAGGTTTTTAGAGGGCCATTTAAGAGCCCTGGAGCGGGAATTGAAAGCTATCTTGAGTGGCAAGTACAAAGATGTTGAAATAATAAACTGCGGCGGTAGTTCGTACGGTTCAGGAAGACTTGCGATAATTCTTCTTGAGGTGTTGGAATATGGTCCGGATTTAATTATTTTACATACCGGGCATAATGAATTTCAAGAGCTGAAGCAATTGAAACTTGCTCATCTTAGTACAGTGAAACTGCAAAAAACTGTGTCCAAATCAGCATTTGTAAGATTGATGAGAGATAGACTGGCAGAGATGTTGATAGCATATCTGGAATTTAAACGGAATAAGGAGATTCTTGAAACAAGCGATCCAATTACCACTGTGTCCAGGGATTATGATTGGTCGATTAAACAAGCTAAACGCCGGATGGAGCTTTTTCGTGAGAATATGACTTTAATGGCAGAAATATGCGCTAATAATGATGTACCAATGATTATTGGTACGCTTCCTACTAATCTTTATGATCCATGGTTGAGACGGCGTAAATTTAAGAGCGAATATTCACGGGTTCGTAATTTAACTGATGAAGGGAAATGGGAGGAAGCTAAGATATTGGGCAAAGAGCTCTTAAGTAAAATTCCCGTTAGGGGTCAAGCTTCAGAATTAGAAAATGGAATTATCAGGGAAATAGCCCAGAAGTATAATATCCCGCTTGCCGATGTTGAAAAAGCAGTTGAAGAAAATGAACCTTATGGTTTTCCGGGACTTACATTATTCAGGGATTATTGTCATTTAAACTATGAAGGAAACGAAGTTCTAATTCAAACATATAAGGATGAAATCCTTAAGCTTTTTAGGTCACCTAAAATGTAGTTGCAAAAACTTTGTCAACTTAACCCAAACCATTTTTGTAGTATAGTTCATCCACTCATCCAGCCATCCATTCACCCCATGAATAATTCTGTATCGATACTAAAAAACAGTATATATAAACGGCGCTAGAGCTGAACCTTCAGTTAATATCAAAAGTAGTCCAAGAAAGAGAAGGACTACAATTATAGGTATAAGCCACCATTTTTTTCTATGTTTCAAGAAGCTGAAAAACTCCTTTATTATGCTAATTTTCTTCATTTAATACCTCCGAAAACAATATATATGTAAGTTAAAACTGGTTTTCATAGTTGCTTACATTGTCTTCTACTGGTTTTTTATCTCTCCAATAGCTATTTAAATTTTTATCGATTTTAAGGTCAATAAATCTTTTCCCGAATAGCCTCGAGATCAGGCTAATTAAGGTAAAAACAGTGTAAAACAAAATGCTTAATAGAACTCTTGTCATGACCCAGCCCATACCGAAGCTGATATAAGAGAAAAGAATGAAAACTGGTTTTAGTAGTATAGGTAGTATTAATGCAACTAACAGAATGACTGCACCAGAAAAATAGAAATAGATGAAAATACTTTTACCGACTATCAATTGTATAGTCGCAAGAATGCATAGGATGATGGCTAAGCCGATTCCGAATTTACGCCATTCCTTTTTTATGTTGAATTTAGACTTGTCCATTAATTATCCTAATCTAATTCGAACTTTTCCTTCCAGTCAATGCCAGCGTAGGACTCATCCTGTTTCTTTTTGTCTAATAAAAAGTTTCCCATGACTAAATAGTCGATATTCGTTCTCATGAAGCATTTATAAGCATCTAATGGTGTACATACTATAGGTTCACCCCTGACGTTGAACGAAGTGTTTACAACGAGGGGACAGCCAGTAATATCTTTAAAAGTATTGATAAGTTTCCAATATTTTTCATTACACTTTCTATTAACTGTATGCAGCCTTGCGGAGTAATCTACATGTGTTACCACAGGTATATTGGACCTTCTTGCAAGCAGTCTTTTTGTACCTTTGAGTTCTTTTTCCTCTTCTGTTAGCTCTTTCTTTTTATCATCCCTAATGTTTGTGACCAATAGCATGTAAGGACTTGGTCTATCAATATCGAAGTAGTCTGGCGCTTGCTCTGCCAGTACGGAGGGTGCGAGTGGTCTAAAGGGTTCCCGGAATTTTACTTTTAGGTTGATCTTTCTTAACATTTTCACCTTCCTCGGATCTCCCAGTTTGCTTCGGGAACCCAAAGCTCTCGGACCGAACTCCATTCTTCCCTGGAACCAGGCAAGTACATGTTCTTCTGAGAGCAGTCTGGCAGTTACTGTAAGGAGTTCGTCATCGTTAAGCTTTGTGTAAGGAATGTTATGTTTATCAAGGAATTCAGAAATTTCGTTGTTATCGAAATCTGGACCGAGGTAGGAACACTTTTGAGAGTCAGCTTTATAGTCCACGTGGCGTTCGTTGTTCAGGTAATCGTACCATGCCGCAAGCGCTGCTCCTAGGGCTCCTCCTGCGTCGCCTGCAGCAGGTTGGATCCAGATATCGTCAAAAATACGCTTCTTGAGAATTTTACCGTTAGCAACGCAGTTTAAAGCTACTCCACCCGCTAAACACAGATAATTTGAGTTAGTAATTTCCCGTGAATATTCAGCAATTTTAAACATCACCATTTCAGCTACCTCTTGAACGGAGCGCGCCAGGTCCATTTCCCTGCGAGTTAATTTTGTTTCAGGTTTTCTTGGTTCGCCTCCGAATAAATCATTGAATTTTTTATTGGTCATAGTCAATCCAGCGACGTAATTGAAGTAATCCATATTCAGTCTAAATGAGCCATCTTCTTTGATGTCGATAAGATTATCCAGAATTTTCTGAATGTATTTGGGTTCTCCAAATGGGGCTAAGCCCATAACTTTGTATTCTCCCGAATTTACTTTGAAGCCAGTGTAGTACGTAAAGGCTGAATATAGTAAACCAAGAGAATGCGGGAAGTGAATCTCCTTCAGGGTTTTTATTCTGTTGCCTTGACCGTAGCCGATACTTGTGGTTGCCCATTCACCTACGCCGTCAGCCGTTATAATTGCGGCTTCGTTAAATGGAGAGGGGTAAAAAGCGGACGCAGAGTGAGATTGATGATGTTCTGGAAATAGTATTTTACCCTCATAATCCCCTAATTCTTCCTGGATAAGGCTCTTTATCCAGAGTTTTTTCTTTATCCAGAGAGGCATCGATTTGATGAATGAACGAATACCTATTGGAGCAAATTGAAGGTATGACTCAAGTATTCTCTCGAATTTGAGAAATGGTTTGTCATAGAAAGCTACATAATCTAAATCTGCAGGTTGAATCTGTCCTTCTTTAAGGCAATACTGAATGGCACTATGTGGAAACCTGAAATCGTGTTTTTTCCTGGAAAACCTTTCTTCCTGAGCAGCAGCAATGATCTCACCGTTTCTTATTAGTGCGGCAGCACTATCATGGTAAAAAGCTGAAATACCAAGGATATCCATCTCTTTAAATTCATCTCGTTTCTACCAATGCAAGAACATCGTTGGCAGTTAAAAAATCGTAAATCTCTTCTGCAGCAATTTGATGAGCTATTTCATTGGGATGATGGTCAGTAGGATGTGCCCAGAGTTCTTCGGCTTTGTACTTAGAAAATGCGGGGAGTAGATCAAGATAAAGTATATTATTACTACTACAGAAATTTTTCATTTTATTATGAATTTCCATGAATTGATAGTTATCGAAATTGTATAACAAGGGGAACACGACCAGGAGTAATACTCCGTTATTCTCAACGATTCTTTCATTCAGTTGTCCTAGTATTCCGAAGTACATCTCTGCATTTTCTCCCCTGAAACATTCAAGATATGCTTCGGTAGTAACAGTGTTCAATCTTCTTTGGTCAATTATGTAACAAACGGAATTAACCAGGGCAGATACTTTCCGCCATTTGCTATACTTGTATTCTCCATTATTAAGATCGATAAAATCCAAACCGACTATTTCTGTTTGCGTTATAAGTCCAAAATCATTTAGCACAAATCCGTAGATAACCAGGTGTTTTCCAGATATTTCAGTTGACTCTTCCAAATAGGTTTGATATATATGTTCAAGGTCCCAGGCAGTAACACCGCAGTTCTTTATTTTTGCGTTTCTGTTTCCATTATCTTCGTTCAGCAATTTTTCTAATTTTGTTAAGTATATATCCTTATACCTGACTCCACAGCCGTAGGTAAAGGAATCCCCCAGACCAATAGCGTAAACCGGTTTTTCCTTTGGTTGCTGGTTATGACCATTTAGCGACATTTTAGGGGGCATTCTGTATGAGTTATCTGTATGTAAGTAATCTAATCCATATATCGTATCTGTGCCTTCTACTCGTACAACATCAAAATATCCACGTGGATTCGAGAAATATTCATGACTTACATTGTTGAATTTGTAGTACTCTGGTCCGAATATCCGAAAGCTTATCTCAATAATAATAAATAGTATAAATAACGTTAAAACAGTGACCAGAGGACCATATATTTTGGTGGAACCTTTCTCCATGAACCTAGTTCAATTGCGCCTTAAATTAACATTTTCATTATTGTGTTACAATCAATAACGCATAAATAGGGAGGACCAAGAAATATCAGTTCGAAACTCCCGAATGCTTGTAACATATTACTAAATACTAATATAAGACAAATAGTATAAATTGTCAAATTGAATTTTAAAAAACATAAACTGTGTTTGTTTTTAATTAAGAGGTAACCTGAATACACTTAAGGAATCCCTAACGAAGATTTGAAATATTCGTTTTCGTTCTTTTCTGCTTTTTAAACCTTGAGAGTAGTTGATAATCCTTCATTATTCGGTACATAATCAGGGCACTCTTTATTCTAAAAGCAAGTTCAGTACTTGTTGTACTTCGAATTCCCTTATTGGAGTACCGATCTGTTGGTATCGAATATTTCCAGTTTTGTCAATGATGCAAAAATATGGAACAGAATATATATTAAACAATCTAAAAGTATTCTCCTGACCAGGACAAAACCTCCAATATTTGACAGCAAGGCGTTCTAAGCCTTCAGCTATATATTCAGCGGGGGCTTCAGTAGGGGCTAACCATTGGATATCTGTTTTTCTATAAAGTCCTGCAAGGGAATCCAGGTACATAAACTCAATGACCGAAGGCATGTGTTCGGGACTCCAGAAATATAATGCGGTGATATTCTTTGAGCCTATCAAGACATTTGTACTATCCATGGTTGTAAGATAGGTATTTGGTGCTTTATCGCAGTAAATGATAGACTTTTGCCATAGTTTTTTAATCCACTCATTCGCATTTCTATCAGAATATAGTTGTTTAACAAGTTCAACTGCTTGCAGGATTTTACCATGAGTTAAAGCTTTTATGAGCATAGTATTGCATTCCAGTGTATCATAAGCTTTAAATGCATATTCAGCAGCAATCAGATAAAGGATTCCGCAGTCGAAGGTTAATTCACATAATTCAGTGGATTTAAGAGCATATTCATAGGCTTCTTTATAATTCTTTTGTCTGAATTGGTTTCTTGCTATTGCCGCATTCAGTTCAGCCAATTTTCCTTTCACCATACTTGCAAATGAATCTATTTCACCGGCTTCGAATGCATTTATGTATTTGGTAGCAGCTAATGCACTGCCATTTGTATCAGCTAATACTTTTTCTTTGTACTTAGCAAGCAAGAAATAGTATTGTGGGTCCAGTTCTATGATGTTTGAAAGGATATACTCAGCAAGGCTGTCAGCTTCTTTCAGAGTGTCAGGATTCCATATTACTGACTCTACGTAATCAAATCCCATTAGGTGAGTTGGGTATTTATCCAGGATTCTATTTTGAAGGTCTGTGAGGTCGATAGTGTCGCTTAGACTGAAATTATTAGCGATTGTTATGAATACTTCCGGAGCCCATTTTGGGTTATCGGTCTTATCCATATATTGTTTCAATAGTTTAGTAGCTTGCTCTATTCTCCCCGTATAAGCGTACCCACATGCTACAGCAGCGAGGGCTTCGGGATATTTTGACGCTTTTTTTAAAACCTCGTTTAATTCGATCAATATTGTAGCAGTGTCATTTTTTGTATACTTTAAGTAATTCCATCTGCTATCCCATGCCATCATATAATCTGGATAATACTCTAACTCCTCCATAATTAGATTCCATTGTTTCCGTTCATCTACGTCCGAAACATTTATAAATTCAGATCTGGCTCCCCTAATTATATTACCTTCATCATCTCTTAGTGTATAAATTACTGCTGGTGGGTCAATACCTCCAATTATTTCGATTCTCATAACCAATGCATTTTCGGGGATCTTAAAATCAGCGATTAAAATCCCTCTTTTATCATTAAATCTTATAATAACTTCTTCCTGCCAGCCATAGGTTTCGTCGAATATGATCCTAACCCTTTTAGCACCAGGATTTTTGGGGCGATATCTTAGTGTAACATCAGAACCTGGTTCCAGATAATCAGTATTAGGGTCTAAAACAAATTCTCCTGGCGGTATATTGTCTGTTCTGTCACATCCGACTGCTGATATAACAATAATTATAAAAAGGAGAACTGAACACTTAAATAATAATATAGTTTCGTTTCTCATGAGGGAATTAGGCATTTAACCTCCCCAATATATTGTCCTATGGTCCATCATATTGCTTTATTTATAAGCATATCCATTAATTGTTTTTGTTTTTATTAGCTTCAAGCAATTCCAAATTGCGTTTAGCGTCGGTAAAGTTTGGGTGAATACTAAGGGCTTTTTCCCAATACTTTTTTGCTTGTTTATAATCGCCTTGCTTCGCTCTGGAAATCCCCATAAAATTTAACGCGACTTTTCCAGTGTTGTTTCGATAAAGGCTTTCATTTAAATATTCTTCAGCCTTAAGGAAATTGTTTTTCCTGAGATATATGTATCCCAAATAATCATAAGCTTGATAATTTTCATCACTGAATTCAATAGCTTTTTGGCATGCAGATTCAGCATGCTCAAGGTCTCCCTGACGAATAAGCAAGATAGCTTCATTTATATACAACATATATGAATTAGGCCTCTCCTCAATTAGTTCATCATAAAGAACCAATGCGGAATCTATATGTCCGGATTCTCCGAGTAAATTGGCATATATAAACTTAAATGGTCCTTTGACGTTGCTACTGTCTGCAAGTGTTTTTATGTTGTAAATGATATTCTGGCTTAGCTCATTCTTAGCTGTATCTCCTCTAATATAAAGGCTTTTCACCTGGTTAAGCAACTCGAAAAATATACTATCCTTCGCATATTCGTGTTTCATATCGTATATTTCTTTGTAGTATTGCTCATCTTCCTCGTCTATTTCTTCTAACATCCTGTCGATTCTGGGATTATCCAGACTATCCAGGTTATATATATTTCTATATTCTGCCAATACTCTGTTTTCGCTTTTAAAGTCAGGATATCTTTCTTTAAAAGAATCCATTAAGGAGTCTGCTTTTTTGCCGAAATCGTAAGTAACATTCAGCAATTCGTTGGCAAATTGGTAATTTCCGTTTTCCAGTAAAGCATATGCTAGACGTACTATCCAATCTGAACTTTTGTTATCTTCTGCAAACTTGATATACTTAGATACATCATAAGATTCGGGGACCGCTCTCTCATATATTGTACCCATGTAGTTTGATACTCCCCTGAAACGGGATGGTTCTAACTCAATGTTTTGAGTCCAAAGAGAATACTCGCCGGTCATCACTTTATTCCGTTCGATTGTGTGCCATGAAAAGAAGATGGCAATGGCAGCTATTACTATACCTGTCGCGATTTTATTTTTCTTATAAAGGTAGTAAAAAAGGTAAGCTATAGCGGCGCAAAACCCCAGTGCAGGCATATACAGACGCTGATCAGCTACCAGTCTGCTCCAGATAGGGATTAGATTTACTCCTGAAATCAAGGTTATAAACAGCCACAGTATCCAGAAGCTGATGGCTGGCTTTTTTCTGTAATACACAATGACCAGGATCGTGCTGATTATTACTATTACGAGTCCTGTCAGGACCTGGGGATCGGCAAAGAAAAATACTTTGGGAAAGTCGACATCTATAATGAATTGAATAGGCAGAAATAATATTTTTACGTAATATTGAATAGTTGCCAAGACCAGAGTTAATCGTTGAATTCCCCAGCCGATGAAGTAATGGCTTGTTTCTGACTGCTCATAGCCGAATACGTTTTGTTTATAAACAAATAGGATTATCGCAATTAACCAGTAGGGTAAAGCTTTGAAAATCTTGTTCTTTACGTTTGGTTTGAATAAGTAGAGATAACATAATAATATTAGAGGGATTACAAGGGCGTCGTTCTTTGAAAACAAAGCTACCAGGAACATTATAGGGTTTAATACTCTGAAAATATTATATGTGGTTTTATCTATATCTTCTCGCTGCAGATTTATGAATTCCAGGATTACAATAAGCGAAAACATCATCGATAGGATTCCCGCAACGTTTTTGATCCACGTTACTCCTTCGATATGTACAGGGTGGATTGCGTATAAGAGAGCCCCGATGAATGCAATTTCGCTTTTACCACTTAACTTTTTTATGAGGTAAAAACCTAATAAAACGTTGATTAAATGAAGAATTAGATTGGTAACATGATAGCTGACCGGGTTGTATCCTGAAATCGCGAAGTCTATAGCGAGTACGATATTTCTCATAGGTCTGAGCGCGCTTCTCCCGTCTTCAACCTCCTGCCAGTATCGGATCGTAAAAAAATCATCTATGTTTTCCAAACTCTGAATCAGCGTTTCATCTTCATAGATAATTCCTCTATCATCCCAAAGGAATTCGTTATGAAAACTATTAATATAAGATATAAAGGTAATAATAAAGATACCTAATATCAGGATTAAATCACTATGTATTATGCTTTTTAATTTCATCGTAAAAAATCTCTTGTATCTTTAAATCCAGTTCGTTTCTTATTTTTGAATTATTACATAAAGCCTTTGCTCTTCTTAAACAAATTATTGCCTTTTTAGGTTCATTAATCTCACTATAAAGAGTTCCTGCGAGTCTGTATAACTCAAAGTCCTGGTTACGCCTAAGTCCCAGCCGTATCAGCTTCTCTGCTTTGGGTTCATCGTCATAAATATAAAGGTAATGCGTTGCAAGTTTTAGATGAATGAGTGTACTTAAAGTATCTTCTGGCAGTTTATCAAAGGCTAATTTAAGCAACTGCAAAGCGTTGTCGTGATTTTCACTTTCTAATTCAACCTCACTGAGGTTGATTAATATATCAGATGTTTCATAAGTATTAGCATTTTCCAGTGCTTTTTCGAAAGTCTTAACAGCGTCGTCGTAGTTTTTTTCCATTAAATAACTCACGCCGATCGCATTCAATGCTTTATTCTCGTCGAAGCCGTACTCAATACTCTTTTCCAGCATGAATCGGCTTTCTTCGAAATAGTTGTTCCACATGTTAAGCAAACCTATCCTGAAGAAGCACTCAGGGTCAGGAAGATATTCTTCCATCAATTGTGCTGCATTATTATCTAAACTGTACCTTGAGTAGATCTTTGCAAGTTCTATTCCATATTCCTTGTCAGTATTATTTTCGTAGAGCCTCTCATAGAAGGCTATTTCATACAGATTAATTTCACTTGCCCTTTTATTAAGAAATCCCCATCCAACTAAAACAATCACACTTATTAAAACGCTTACAAGTACAGGAATTTTCACTTTCCTTTTGGCAAAATCCCAGAGTTTTAATTCCTTTACCAGGTCTAAAACGAAGATTAGAAAAAGTAACACGGGCAGAAATATGGTGTCGAAAAAAAGTAGTCCGGGTTCTGAAATATCTACTATGTGATAGATGATAAGGTGGAAAGTAATTAAATAAAAAAGGAACCTAAGGGGTAATTTTTTTTCAAGTATTAAAAATAGGAGAACTGAGTATTCCAAAATAACGATAATGAAGCCCCATAATGGATTGGATAAGCCCATATTCTTTATATTTAATACATTATTCCTTACCAAAGGAAAAAGCACTCTCATAAAGTGAAAATTATAATTAAAAAACTTGCCGAATGTGAAATTATGAGTGACCAATCCGGTTGTTATAAGTTTGGCAAGAAAAGGTGCAAGTACACCGAAGGCGATAGTTAAAAATATGCTCAAGATATTACTTTTCTTTTGTAATAATCGTGATAATAGGAAACCTGTAAAAAGAATGCTGAGTATGAAAGTAAGCTCGAAATTCAATAACATCAAAAATCCGAAAAGAGGAATGATGAGGTAGTAAGAATATACAGGTCTCTTCATAAACCAAACCACAATAAGCAACGAAAATGCGGAGTAGAATAGTACACTTTGATTGTATATGAAGGCAAGGGTTCTGAAATTCAAATAAAACAAGAACCAAAGGGCAAGGATAAGAAAAGAACCCGGTTCAGCAAATTTAATTATCCTGAGAAGGAAATACATGATAATGAACAACAACAAGATAGAGACTATTCTATAACCGGAAGCAAAAGGTCCCCATATATAAAACTGACAGAAATATAGAAATTTTTGAGCGAATTCACCGCTGGTTAGTTTTCCAGGGATGAATTGGTCTAGCAGTTTTTCAGATGTATATATTGAAGGATTCATTGTAATGGTGTTTCGGTCAGTTATATTGAAGAAGGTATTCTCGATAATATTCAAATGAAATATTATCAAGACTACAAACAAAATGAACATTAATAAATACGTACGATATTTATTAATTAATGAATCTTTAAGTTGTTTTAAAAAATGTTTTAGATTTATTTTTACCATTTATACTGTTGTTCTTATGTTATTACAAATCAAGTTAATAGAACAAAATATAATAAAATATCAAATAATGCAAGTTATATTTGGGGAAGATGTTAATTAATTTAATCCTCTTTTTTCCCCCAGAGGATACCTTTTACGACTCTATTCACAAAGATCAAACCAACTAGAGCCCTGACAAGGAAATTTATAATGAAGAACAAGAATGCTAAACTTAGCAACTGCTCATTTGTTCCAAATTCAGTAAAAAGCTTGCAGATCGCCACTTCTCTTACTCCCATTCCACCAACTGATATGGGTAGCGCGCTGAATATCATAACGACAGATAACAATCCACTTATCTGTATCAAGCTCATCTCAAGACTCAAAGAACGTGCTATGAAGTAGAACGTAATATAGGTACCATAGACCTGTATTAAAACCAGAATGAAAACATATATTACTTTGTAGGTAAATATCTCTTCAGTTCCATCGAAATCTAACCAGGTTAAAAGCTTTCTTCTGAAAAGCCTTTTAATTAATGGAATTAGAATTACCGTGACTACCGTGATTAATAATAGGAGAAAAATTGGGTTATGCTCCATTATTGACAAGAAGATGCCTGCAAAAACAACCACGGCGACAAGGGCAAGATAAAGCTCGACGAAGGAAGTCGAAATCGCTTTTCTAAAGGTGATATTATATTTTCTCTTAAGATAAAAAGGTTTCATCAATTCCCCGGTGCGAAAAGGCGATAGGAATTTAAAGGGGAATTCCGCAATCTTCAATGCATAAAACTCTTTTCTTGAAATCGGAATGCCGCTTGTTTTCAGAATATATCCATATTTTTCAGCGCTTATTATCACCTGGAATAATACCGAAATGATAAATGCTACTACAAGCGGTAGAAACCTGGTGGTTTGAAAAGCCATAAGAAGTTTTTCTAAATCGACTCTATCAAGCAGGAACCAATAGAGGACAACGGTAACAACTAAAGGTAATACCCTTCGAAATAGAATTTTCCAGATCTTTTTTCCCTTAGATTCAATCATATTGCCTGATTTCTTTTCATATTTTTCTATGAATCTCAAAATTTAAGATGAAGCCTTAAAATTAGCAACAAATTTAAATATTAAAAAGCAAAAAAAAAGCTTTATATTAGTTTTTAAATAAATATCTTTCTTGTTATGCTTTACTTTTACGACAAACAAAATAGCTATAAATACTTATTACTACTTGACTTTTTAAGAAAATATTCTATAATTGTATAAGCGAAAGGCTTTAGCCCTATGATTTTATTAAACTTAGAAAAAGGTTGATTTTGAAGAATAGCTGAAAGGTTAGAAAATGAAAGTATCTTTATTTTTTGCGCCGTATAATCATAAGCTTTTTGAGGAAAACATATATGTTGTTGATGAAGATTTTGGTGTTTTCCCCCCCATTCCCATACTCTATGTAGCTTCGGCAATAGAAAATGCCGGGCACGAAGTACAGTTCATCGATGCGAATGCGGAGGGCATATCGATGGAAGAGGCTTACCAAAGGATGAAAAAATTCGATCCTGACATAATTGGTTGTACGTTAACGACCTATATGTTTCAGCAAACGTTAGGCTGGATCAGGTACTTCAAAGAGAGACTGGACGTAAAGGTTATGGTTGGGGGTATTAATTTGAGGTTATATCCCAGGGAAACCTTAAGTTACGACGAGATAGATTATGGAATAGTAGGGGAGGGAGTTGAGAATGTCCCCAAACTGCTTAAAGCGATTGAAGAAGGAAGAGGTTTCGAGGATATTGAAGGTTTAGCTTACAAAAAGAATGGTGAGATAATAATAAATCCTCCGGCAAAAGACCTGGACCTCGATACTTATCCTTTTCCCGCAAGACATCTTATAGATAATTCTATTTATGAATCGTATATTTCACAGAGGAAAAATTTTACAGTTATTTTGACTGCCGTTGGATGCCCGTACAAATGTGTTTTTTGCCCCATGGCTAATTCTGGGCACCGGGTGAGAACCGCGGAGAGTGTTCTTGCTGAAATAGATGAATGTTACAACAAGTACGATATTCACGAAATAGACTTCTTCGATCCAAGCTTGCTCACTGGTAAGAAAAGACTGGAGAAAATTTTAGACGGCTTACTGGAAAGAAATTATGACCTTGAATGGTCGTGTAGAGCTAGAGTGGACCAGATCGAACCGGATATTGTGGAAAAGATGGCTAAAACGAATTGCCGGCAGGTGTATATCGGGATAGAATCAATGAACCAGAACGTGCTAAATAGTGTTCAAAAAGGTATTACGGTTGATCAAGCTGATAAGGCTGTAAACATTCTGAACAATCACGGCGTTAGAGCCCTCGGGTTTTTTATGATAGGTAATCCTGGAGAAACGATAAGTGATATTAAGCAGACCATAAGGTACTCATTATCTCTGAAGCTTTATTACGTCCAGTACTCAAGAACGATCGCCAAACCAGATACAAGTTTGCATAAGGAGATAATAGAGGCAACAGGCCGGGATTACTGGCAGGATTATGTGCTTGGAAAAGTCGGTGAAGAGAGACTGCCTACGCCCTGGAACGATCTTACTGAAAAAGAAGTCGAAAAATATACAAAATTAGCTTATTATCGTTTCTACTTCAGACCGTCGAAACTTCTAAAGATCATACTGGGTATCAAATCCTTCTCCGAGTTCTGGAGGTACGTTAAAACCGGTACTGCAATGATAACTAACTTCTTCAGATGGGATAAGGAAGAAGAAGCGTAGAAATATCGTGCTGTATTGAAGGATAATTAAACTACCCGGTTACCCCGATTTTTAAATCTATAGCCCTAATTCAATAATAACAGGTTTATGGTCGGAACCAAGATAGGGACCAGTTTTCCTATCAAGAACCTTAATACCAGGTGAAACCAGGCAATGGTCAACTGGGATCATCAATGGGGGAAACCATGTGGGCCAGGTAGGTTGAACACCAAAACCGCGGCGGGAATCTTCCAAGTCTGTTTTTGCCTGGAATTGCCTAAAATAATAGGACCAGGATGTTGTATTCAAGTCACCAATAAATATCAATTCATCGGGCATCTGTTTAATGTATTCAGCAAGATTGCCTAAGTGTTTGTTGCGTAAATGAAACCTCCTTGGAGTCTTCGGGGCTATTGCGTGAGTGAACAGTAATGTGTACTCATTTCCGGAAAACCGTAACTCTGTAACAATACTCGGTCGAGAAGAATTGCCTATGATCTTTATCCCAGGATCCCAAAGTTTAATATGGCTGTAAAGAGCGGTACCATGGACTTCCCTTATGGGATAAGTAATACTGTATTCAAAACCATTTAAAACATTCGATAACGCTTCCTCCCACTTTTCATCCTTTTCCATTAAAGCAAGAATATCCGGTTTGCATTCCATTATGTAATCTGCTACTTTTTCGTAGTTATTATTGGTAACGCAGACATTGAAAAGTAAGATTTTTACTTTGGTATCGAAGTCCTCGGAAGCTGGGTTCGTGAAATATAGTGGGATTATTTCATAGAGGTTAATAATTATGAATAGCACTACAATAATTGAAAGCAGCTTTTTCTTTGCTAGGAATAATAGAGTTAAGCACATTAAAAGAAGTATCAGGTATTGAACCCTGAAATTTGAAATGACATCCCAGGCAAAACCATATTTACCCAGGTAACCCGTAATTGTAAAAAGAATTAATATCAAAGCGATGAGTGTAATGAATATGAATGATCTGCGTTTCAGCATTTGTCAGTCTGAAATGGAAAAGAGTAAGTTTCTTTTGTTGCCCGGGCTTTTATACTATTTTAAAAGCAGGATCTTTTGGTAAAGCGATTTTTGAGCGTTAGAAATCTTGACAAAATACAAACCTGATGATAAACGGCTTTTGAGGGAAACTTCGATTTCGTGATAACCTTTTGTAAGCGGTCCTGCAAATAAATTTTCAACTTTTTCGCCTTTTATATTGTATAGATCCATATCGATATAACCATCGGCGGGTAAACCTACCGATATCGATGTTCTAAGGTTAAATGGATTCGGATAGTTCTGGCTGATGCAGAATCTTTCGGGGATATTAATTTTATCGTCTTCTATTCCAACCCAGGTATAAGTGAATGAAATGTTCTTCTCGGTTGCACCTTCTTCGATTATGATAGTGGTATCCTCAGGCTCAACTCGGTATCTCCTTATATATGGGGCAGTTATAGTCCAGGATGCGTCGCAGAGATATAGAGTGTCGTAAAGCGAGTGATCGTTAAATACAGAAACCATTGTATCGAATGGCATGTATGTCGAACTGCTTGTAATTGGATAATCAGCTCTAACAACAGAGTCCGATTCTACTCCGTCGAGATGAATTATCACCGTCGCGTTCGCGTTGTCGGCGTAACTGGCTGGCAGGGTTATTATTGTGTCTTCCAGATCTGCAGTGAAATTGTATGGATAAAGAAAAGCTCTTCGTGTTCCAGTATATTCTAATCCTACGTTGTATGTATAGAATGGCTCGACGTACATGAATCCATAACTGCCGTGTTCGTCAATATATTGCTGCCGGTAGGGTACGTCGGTTCCGGGGAAGTATAGGGTAGTCATTATAGAAGTGATATCAAGGGGATCGGGATCGTCGATATCTTCAACCACATCGCCGCCAATCCCCCCCCACAGATGTTCCCCGGTTCTGATTCTAACATCGAAGGTTGCCCCTGGCAGCACAGGAGCGAATTGGAATGATGCGAGGTAGCAATCTTCCGGGATGGGCGCTGTTTCAAGATCAAGTCCGGTCATATAGTATTCACCGGTACCGCTTCCCCGATAAACGCCTAAGTAAGCGAATTCCATACCTACTGCGAGGAATCGAGTATAACCGTAAGTTTCGTGCTCCGCGAATACCATGAAGGTATCATTAAGGGCTGGGGGACCGCCATCCCTTGTGAAATGCACAGTGATGGTTGAGTTGCATCTGTATGCAGTATATTCGAGGCTAATAGTGTCACTTTCAGTCACGGTGATCGGTTCAAACGATTCGTACGGCATCAGGTAATTGCCCCGGAATTGTCCCGGGTCGAACCTGATGATGTAAGTACCTGGCTCATATACATCAAAATGAAAATAACCAGTAGTATCGATAACCCCAGAATGTACTATAGTTGATGGATCAGCACTTGTATAAAGATAGATGAAATATAGGATATCATCGGGAAGCGGCTCTAAAGCAGCGCCTGAATCGTCAACTACATACCCTTCAATAACACCATGTACCGTGAGGGTGCAAGTGCAGTTGATGTGTAAAGTGTGCGCTCTTGATTCCCAGTCATCCGATTCCTCCTGGTAAAATGTAGTTTCAATGGGTTCAGCGATATATCCGCCGGGGAGCTCTGGCATCACTACGGTCCAGAAACCGTCGCAAATCTCCACAAGGCTTGTAGGCGGAATAAAGCCCCAGTCGTAAACGTGTGCAGTTGCAGTCCATGTATGCCCACCCAGGTCTTCGCCATACATCGGGACGTCAATTGGGGATTCACGCGGCGCCAGGTGACTCGGAAAACCATCCAGGTATAAATGAAAGGCGCTGTTCGCGGGGTTTATGAATAACTCGATGGTATCAGGGCAGGAGCCTATAGAAATATTCTCCAATATATCAGGGTAACGGTACGCGTGCGTTCCCCCGTACCTGAAATCATAGTTCGTTGGAGTAACCTCACACACCAGAATATAGAAGAAATTCGTGTCGGGTAATAGCTCCAGGGAAATCTCCTCCTCAGTCAAAGCATCGATTTTTACTAATTCGACATTGTTAGGTTCTATATACCGCATGGAATCAGAATCGTATTTCACGTAAATCGTGTCCGGGATCCTATATTCAAGGATTATTTCCTTAAACGTGTCAGATTCTGATATTGAAAAGTTATAATGGTCTCCAGCAGCGCACATGAATTCAAAGGTTGGAATGTTAAAATGCCAGTTCCCGGAGCATAAATATAAGGATGTGCTGTTAGTATAATTGGGAATTGTCTTATAGCTGTAGTAATTATAGTCGGATTCGAAAAGAAATGTTTCGAGCCCGTAGATTGAATCGGGTTCGACCCCATCAAGGACAATGTTTACTCTGCAATGCGCGGATTTTATATCAATATCTACACCTTCTGTATAGCCATCATAGACTTCGATTCCATATACTATATGAGCTAAAAGGTTTTCCGGGCAGTCGCCAATTATATCGGAAATCACATCATAGGTTGCTTCAGGGCAATGAATGACATAGTTGCTTGAGTCAGCATTGATTGAAGCACTGAAGAAAATGCCGTGATCATAATTCCATACTCCCAGGTCTATGAATTCGACGAGGTAAGGTGGTAAAGGACTGCTATCGAGTGAAATGTTTCCTTTTATTCCACTGGTGAATCTTTCGATGTGAAAGAAAACACTATCACCAGGAAATGCTATAATTGCATCTGGCGTTAATAAGCCATATCCCGGTTGGATGGAGTCAGGAGTTATTGCAACACTATAAGTGTCAACGACTCCGGGTTCGTCATAAACCGGCAGCGTAAAAGCCCCTGTGGAGTCAACAAAAACTTTAGATTCCCCGTAGGAAGCGCTTCTTGCTTTAATAGATAATGACGTGATCATAGGGTAATCGAGAGGGACAAAAACCTTGCCATATATTTCGGAATTTGCATTGTAAACTACAGGTAGAAACTCGACACTATCACCTCTTTCTAGGTTTAATACGATTCCTTCACGATTAAGCAAACCAGGTGTTTCGGTTTCTATAGAAACGTTGTAGATCCCGCGGTCTAATCCCATTTGGAAGAACGCGTTATATGGATTTTGAACGCGGTATTTTTCATCCGAGGGGTCTTCCCTGAAATTAATCTGATAGAGTTCAAGGGTATCACCGAGATTGGTAAGTACCATTCCATATACTTTAGCTTCACCCTTTCCTATTAATATTTCAAACCCACTTACATGCCCATCAACAAAGGCAGAAATATCGTGCAGACCTACGTAGAATGGCGGAATGTTCAGTGGTGTTATACCAAGGTTCATTGGCCCGGTTGGTAAATCGATGCTGAAATTCCCCATGCTATCGAGGGTTGAAAAACCGAAAGAATGAAGGATAGACAAAGCGCTTAAGGCTGTATTGGGTGGTTCGACATCTTCAAGCGTGATAGTTCCGGATAAAGAAAAGCCGGTGCTGGGTCCCTCAAGAACATTAAAAAAACTGGCGACTGTGTCATCATTTTCTCTAATAACCATAATATATTGTATTGGTGAAATATAAATATTGGGGAAGAGAAATCTAAAGTATCCGGGTCTCTCATCGAGGTCAAGACCAGGTCCATCTCTTGGTACGAAATTATCAGCTACTGTCAAAATGGTAATTGGGTAGTCAACTTCCCTGTCCAGGACAGAATCGCCGTTCTGGTCATTCCAGATCTCCCAGGCGAAGAAATTGTATGGGGTGCAATCGCACTCAAAACCAAAGGTTTGTCCCTGGGTTATAGTGTTCGAAGGTTCACCATCTGCTAACATTGTTAAATATGTCACAGCATGAAGTTTAGTAGTAAGGGATAAGACTACTACAAAGCTAAGAATTATGAAAAAACAAGATTTTAAAAAATATTTTTTGCCAGTTTGTTTCGTGTTTAGCATATTTCTCCCTTATTTTAAGAATAAAGTTTTTTCAAATAGTCTATGTTTGTTAGTGGAGAAAGAAATAAAATATACTCCCGACGGCTGGCAATTATCAGCGTTTATTTCAATCTGGTGATAACCAGCATTTAAGAATCCTGAAAATACATCCTGCACTTTTTCGCCCTTTAAATTGTAGAGAGAAATAGCTGCATGATTACTTTGAGGTAACCCAACATAAATAAATGTGCTGGAGTTGAATGGATCGGGAAAATTCCTGCTCAGGGTAATTTTATCAGGAATATTGCTATTTCTAAAATCCTCGATTCCTTCCATAGTATATAAAAATGTAATATCATATTCTACGATGTCTTCGTTAATTGTAAGTGTGGTTCCGGAAGGGGTAACCCTGCACCCTTCAATTTCAGGGGGTATGATTGTCCAGGTGGCATCACACAAGTACAGTGTGTCATTTAGGGATAAGTCATTTAATGGGATACTTAATGTTTCAGCATCAACTTCGGGGATGTCGCTCAACATCATAATAGACCAATCAAGTACCATTACCGGGTCGATACCATCAAGATGGATATTCACCTGTGCGTTCCCATTATCGACGTAAATAGGTTCGAGTATAGCGTCTTCTCCAGGTGGAACGTAAATTTCAACGAAGTTTTTCTCTATGAAAATATTACCAGCGCCCATATAATGCAATCCAAGATAATATGTTGCGTCGCCGGTCACGAAATTAAAACTGAAAGTACCATCGAGAGGACAATCCATTTCGCGATCGGGAGTCACACCATCTGAGAGGTAGAGTATAAGATGGATTTGATTTAAATTCACCGGTGATGGATCGTCTTCATCCTTTATTATACGGCACAGTATATTTCCATCGTCAATAGACAAAAAAGGTATAAGTATATTGAAATCGGTAATATGTCCAGCCACGTGGACGAATGTGTTGAGGGCATCATAATCGTAGCCGAGGCTATCGAACACGTCGTAATTGAGGGCGGTTACCATGATGATCAGGTCCGCTGGATCTCCAGGCCAATTGAATGTAAAATCACCCATTGAATCTGTGATGCAGAAAATCAACATCATTGGAGACATTGTACCGGCAAGTATCAATATACCATCAAGGAATTCATCGGGGGGTGCCATATCTTCAAACATCAAACGCCCCGAAACTGAGTGTTCAAGCGGATCGGGTGGATAAACATGCAGGGGCTGCACTGCCGAGGTAGTCATGTCAGAAAAGCGTATTATCCAATCTCCGGGATATAAGTGAACAACCATATCTATAGATATTAAACCTTCAGTAGGATCACTGTCAATTAAGGGATTGCCTTCGATAGGTTCCCCGTTATCTATAACGTTTGCATCGGAAGGTACAAGCGATATTTCTCCCGGATCGACCTCACCGTTGCCATTCAAGTCAGGGATGATTTCCAAGTGTACAGTATCCATAGGCGTACAATCTAATTTCATCGTATAGTCTTGTCCCTGGATATGGGTATTGGATAGTGATCCTTCAACGTAAATGTTCAAATAGGTAATAGCGAAAACCTGGCAAAATGAAATAATCATCAAAGATGCTATAAGTACACAGAACAAAACCACCTTGCTCTTACTGTTCATCTGTTAAACTCCTTAAAAGTTATTTATATGATTTTTTTCCTTTATGAAATTATAAGTTTATTAATATCAAATGATAAATATTATCTCCATTTTTTTCGAAACTTTAATTTAGTACAAAAACGAGTATCGTCAAGCAAATATTGGATTATTGAGTGGTTGAATAACCAATTATTTATTGACTTTAAATCACATTTATTTTAAATTAATCAACAAGAGAAAAAATTGAATAAATAACTATTAGGAGTCATATGATTAAAAAATCCATAGCATTAAGCGTTATAATAATCTTAACGCTGTTTTTGTGTCAATTAAACGCTTTAACATATTTCCGTGTACTAGTTGAAGGGGAGATATCGGATACGCTTGTGCAAGGGCAGTCATATTCCTTTGAGGTGGGAGTCGATCCTTTGAGTACGGCACTATTTTTCTTTGTTGAAGATCTGAACAATAATAGTGTTATAGATCCTGAAGAAACACCTCTTCTGCCGCCTTATGAGCATGTGAAATTCCAGGATAACCTTTATATTTTACCCGATAGTGGAGCTTTTTATATTGATAGTGATTCAACAGAGGGTCAAATATATATCCATGACTTTTTTTACATTCTATGGGTCGGTAATTATATACTGTTTTGTTATGATGAAACGGATACATTTTTTCAGCCTTTTCACGTATTACCTCCAGATACAGTGACAATGTCAGTGTCCGGTCGGATTATTTTCGAAGGTATAACGCCGCCAAACCCGCTTTTATCCTCGTTTTTGTTACTCGGTGGTATTGAAGTAAGCGAGGATCCTGTCGTTATGCTATTTAATCCCGATAGTTTTGGAGATTTCAGTTTCAATTGGTTGGGCGACCCCGGAACAGTTTTCCTCAATTTTACAGGTTCCGATCCAATCCTCTACGAAGATATTATTTATGATATTGAGGATCTTAATTATGAAGTATACGTTGATGGACATGAGACAGGCGTTGAAGTTTGGGTTCGCGCATACTATCCGGATACTGCGGTCTTCCACGGATACATCGTCTCTTCTGAAGGCGAACCGGTAACAGCCGATTCTTTGTTTGTGGTTTATCCGGATGGTGTTGGTTGGTGCGGCTACATGGATACTTTTTACGTAAGTGCTGAAGACGGTTATTTTGGATTGAATATCGTGATGGATAGGTGTACACATATGCAGGGTTATTTTGACTATTACAAAGTTCCCCATGATTTTTTGACACCTTTTACCGGTTGGTACCTTGCCTTTTCACCTGAAATGAGCCTTGAATTCGAATACAACGATACTCTCTTCGTGATAAACGATTCTATATGGGTTTCCTATACTTACGAACGTTCCACTGCGCCGTTTGAAATTGACCTTCCAGTAAAAGTCAACAATTATAATTACGGATATACTAATGCCCTGGTTCCCTATGATTCAAATTTAGCGATAGGTATTTACTGGGATGATAGCATTGGCGCTGATAATCCCTGGTACGAATTAACATTGGATTGCGAAGATTGTTTACCCGAAAATTATTCTCTTTATGGAGGTAGAAACTACTGGGTCACTGCTGGTGATTCGATAGAACTCGTTATCGGTGAAATGCGTTCCTTTATATCGGGAACTCTCTTTTCTGCTGCCGGCGGTAGAATTTTTGAAACAACGCTACTGAAGCTGCATCAATATTCCGGGTACGGCAGCTTCTCAGGCAGCAGTTACGATATCCCCATCGTTGATGGTATTTATGAAAACGCTCCCTTATTCAGCGATACACTTTATTGGTTGGAGATCGATTCAATTGATGGGTACATGTATTCTATAAATGACCATCGGTCTTTTCCTAGTGGGCATCACACTGTTAATTTTTCATTGTATCCGACTGACGCCTATTTCTTGCTGTATTTAGAGATCGATTCTTCCGACCCTATGGATGACGCTTTCCACGTGAAATTATATTCCCCTGAAGATGATGCTATGTACTCCAAACGAGTAGTTAAAAACCGTTGGGTGTCGTTCCCAATCTACTCCGGGTTTGATGAACCCTGCAGACTTTTAATCGCAAACCTTGCTTACGGAGGTTTTCCTCCCCCCCTTGTAAGGCTGGTCGAGAACAATGGCAATATTCCGGTTGAAGCTGGGGATAGCATTCGTATAACTATGGAAGTGCCCATCGATTACTTTATAATGGAATTCGTTGAAGATCCAGCGGACGCCTGGCAGCATAGTCTTTCCACGGCTAGCTTGAATATATGCTATTATAGCAGGGAGGATACTCACCTTATTTACAGCTATGTTCCCAATTACGATTCTGGTATGTCGCTTAACCTGCCGATCTTCAGCGAACCAATGCTGGTCAGACCTGAATCTCCGTTTTGGTTTGATCTACACTATTTCATTGCGAATCCGGATGAGTACCTGATAGTGGGTGGCGCGTACCGCCCGGATCACGTGACGAGGTACTTCAACAAAGGCAGCGGCGAGATGCTTCTCAGCCTTGACGGTTATCCCGCGGACTATCTCGGAGACGACACGATATTCCTGCCGCGCGGGGACTTCTCGGGTGTAGAGATACCAGAGTACCCTGACCATCACTACATCGCTGACCTATTCCTGTTCCGAACCGACATGTTTCACCACCCTTATGGCGATGGTTCGGTGATGGCTTTCCACGATGTGTGCGACGGTGAGTGGACGGTAGTGCTCCCTGAAAGCCTTCCCGGCGGTTTCGTGCCAGCGGTGACCGAAACCACATTCTACGTCGAGGATATGAGTATTTACCCTGATGAATGGCAGGAATTCCCGATAGCGATACCTGTAAAGAGCCCTGCCGGAGTACATGGTTACGTCAACCGCGAGCTTCGTTTCTTCGAGGCGAACCTCATCCAGGCAGACTTTTACGTTCAAGGCACGGATTCCCTCGCCGTCAGCGCAAGAGCATGGCAATACTATCCATGGGGACCGCCATCCATCCTCGCAAAATACTATATCAAGAACACGGAACTTCCTCCCAACGATTACTATCTGCAGCTTTCCTTCACCGGCTGGACGGTTGAAGAACCGATCATCTATCCTGAGCAAATAGAATTCAGCTATACGGGTGACAGCCTGCTGCTTCCCGATTCATACATAGCGATGACCCGG
>JAFGQG010000191.1 GCA_016935765.1 bacterium | reverse complement strand
CCGTGTAACGTTTTTTGGGCATTTGGACCCTCCTTTTTGTTATAGTTTACACTTTAGACGCTGGTCCAGTTTATGGGGTCCAATATAAATAACATATTTAAAAACTTGGAAATTGCTTTTACATTTATGGGGATGGGGCCTAATGTTCGTCTATTCATATTTGTTCTTTAGGTATGGTTTTTCAAATATTCTCTTTTTGATTGCTGGTTTATTTTTCCCTTTTTGTTGTTATTTCATTTGGCGTCTAATAAATTTACCTAAAAAAGCAGTAGTAATAAAAATGGGTAAACCAATTTTCAGTATTATAACCGCCTCTATATTATTGGTTATTGCGGCAATATGTATATCTTTAATATATTTTTCCTTATTTTATTTAAGGGATAATTCTAATTTGGATACATTAGTAATTATTATTTTTGAGATAGTATTTATCATTACTATAATTCTTACAAGCGTAAAATCGATAAAACTTCTTCAGGAGGGAATAATCTATATATACTCTACATTGGGGAAAAAAAAGTAATATTTGTTTATAATGAAGTTCAATTATGACTGACTCGACTAAATTGATCATTGGCAGCAGCAGCGTGATGAACAGGTTGGATTATGACCATCTTATCCCGGATTCCTAACCAATCCAAGGGATTGGTTTAGGGAGTTTTTTCCAAGAACTCCCTGGTTCCCCGGATTGCCGGATATCCTATTGCTAATCTCCCTAACGGTAATAGAAAAGGATGTTTCTAAAGAAAAATTGCAAGAAAACTTTTATCTTGATTTATAAGTATATACGAAATTCGCAAGCACGGTTCCAACTTTTGCCAGGCTTTCAGGAGAGCACTTATCAGGGGTGTCCTTCTGAGTGTGCCAGTATGGGTAGTCGAAATCGATGATGTTCACGGTTTTTATTCCGGCTTCGTTCAGGGGGAGATGGTCGTCTATCATCGTGTGTTTTTCGCTGTTTTTAAACTCAGTGATTCCGAGGCTATCCGCTATGTGCCATATTCTTTCTACTATTTTTGGTGCGTACCTGACCGAATATTTTTCCTTGTATATCTGGAGGTCCTTATCACCTATCATATCGAGAAGTATTCCACACTGCGGGAGTTGTCCTCGGAGGTTTCGAGCGTAGTATTTAGCGCCGAGAAGGTAATTATCGATATCTCCGGGCATACCATAATCTTCGCCGTCTGTCAAGAAAATATCCACACCGACAGGTGGCGGCTTCTCGTTGAACATGACCGCTAACTGCATCAGGATCGCTACACCTGACGCGCCGTCGTTAGCGCCCATAATTGGAGTTTCCAGGTCCTCCTCGTTCTCAGAGTATTCAGCCCATGGGCGCGTATCCCAGTGAGCTAAAAGCACTATCCTGTCCTTTCGGTCAAGATTGAACTTTGCGATGATGTTGGTCATCGGAATGAACTGCCCATTATACCCGAGATGAGAAAAAGTCTGCTTCTCGACCTTGTCAGCGTACTTCTGAAAATGGTCCACCAGGTAATTCAAGCATTGAATATGAGTCTCACTCCCGGGTGGTCTCGGTCCGAAATTACATTGCCCTAAAAGATACTCATAAGCAGCCTCGCCATCGAAAGTGTAAACTTCGTCTCCAGAATTGCAGGAAATGAAAAGGATAAAAACTATAAAACAGAAATAACTAAATCTCATTTTCATTGATCAATCCTCCTTATTTTAAAACCGATATCGCTCGCCAAATCGAATGCTTTTTCTATCATGAAACCAACCTGTTCAGGTTTATGGGCATCTGAACCAATCGAGTGTAAATTAACTCCGAACCTGAATGCTTCTTTGATTATCTGGTTGGAAGGATAGAACTCCTTGTGCCCCTTTCTGATAGCTGATGTATTTATTTCGAAACCGACTCCCTTTTCGCCCATTAGTTTCAGAACTGGCGATAGCAGCCCGTGATGGGCTTCGAGTATTCCGGGTCCATAATATGCTAATCCGTATTTTTTGTAACAATCTATATGCGCAACTGTTTTGAATAAACCGCTGTCAACGAGTGAATAAAGGCTTTTATAATACTTTTCACAAAGCTCCCTGGAGCTGGTGCCGGAAAAATAACCGAAAGCTTCCTTTGAAGCCGTAATGGATACATTGTCCAGGCAGTGGACCGCCCCAAGTACGAAATCGAAATCGAAACTATCCAGTAAGTCTGAGATAAGATCCTCGAAATGGTGCCCGTAGCTTATCTCGACCCCACACTTTATATCTATTCGGTCCTTGAATTCCTCGGTATTATTCTTGACATCATCAATATAATATGACATGATATCGTAGTCGAATCTAACGTATTCCCCGTTCATTTTCATGAATAGGTCCCAAACCTTGCGAGCATGATTCAGATCCACGTGAGTCGTAAAGCAGATGCTCGACAACCTCATTTCTATCGCCCGTAAAACAAAGTCCCTGATGCAGCCTTCGGCGTCCACGGAGTAACCAGGGTGTATGTGATAATCTATAAGTTTTGAGTTCATAATGGCTTTTAATCTTGTGAAAATATATAGGACACTGATGACACGGATCTAACGGATATGCGCTGGTAAAAATTGCAGTCTATTATTAATCGTTTTACTGTTTTTCTTTTTTCATATTTCATTTGTCGTCTTTTTATAGTAGATTTTTGATTGTTAATTTCTAATTCTCTGTTTACGTTTTTTTCTCTGTGTCTCTGTGACTCTGTGGTTGTTTATTTTCCCGCTTCTTAGATCTTCAATTTTAACCTGCATAATCCCGGCAAATCGGGACGAAGTTGGTCGTTATTCGTCATTCAATTCCCTCAAATGCTCTCTATCATCTCCTCTAACTGCTGGCGTTTAAATATATCGTAGTAAATGCCTTCTTTCTTCAACAGCTCCTCGTGCACTCCGCTTTCCGCGATACTTCCTCCATCTAGTACGAATATCTTATCCGCGTCCTGAACAGTTGAAATCCTATGTGAAATCAGGATAGTAGTGGTCTTTTTTCTGATCTCCTTGAGATTTTTTAGTATTTGCTCCTCGGTCTCGGTGTCAACAGATGAGAGGGCGTCGTCGAGAATAAGTATCGAAGGATTGATCAATATTGCCCTGGCTATGGCTACTCTCTGCTTCTGCCCGCCGGAAAGCGTCACGCCTTTTTCGCCGACCATCGAATCGAATCCCTCAGGAAATTCCATCACTTCGTCATAGACCTGCGCCATTTTTGCCGCCTGAATGATTTCCTCTTCCGACGCCTCTTTGCCAAAAGCAATGTTTTCTGAGACGGTATCTGAGAATAGGAATGTGTCCTGTGGGACGTACCCGATGTTTCTTCTCAGGGTTTTAAGCGGTATCTTCTTAATGTCATATCCATCCATAAGGATCTCGCCGTGTTTAACCTCGAACAGCCTGAGAAGGAGATTAACGAGGGTCGATTTACCCGATCCTGTTTTACCAATAATGGCGATGGTTTCATTTTTCTTGATTTCCATGTTAATGTTGTTCAAAACGGGTTCTTTGTTGAAATCGTATGCGAAACCTAGGTTTTTGATGGATATATTTCCATTTAATTTTTCAACATTATAAGCGTCTGGAGCATCGGTTATGTCGGGTTCGGTGTCGAAAACCTGGTTAAGCCGCCCCATGGACGCTCTTCCGCGCTGGTAGAGGTTGATAACCCACCCGATAGCCATCATTGGCCACACAAGCATGTGAAGGTAGCTGTTGAAAGCAACGAAACTACCCATTGTCATTTCATTGTATATCACTTTTCTCCCCCCAATGATCAGGATGATAGCCATACATAACCCAACTAAAAGGGAGATCAGCGGTCCGAACAAGCCCCAAATCTTGACCAGCGTCATGTTCTTGTCAACGTAGTCATTGCTGATAGCTTTCATGCCCTTGAGTTCCGCGTCTTCCTGTACATAAGCTTTAATGACCCTGATACCCGAGAATATCTCCTGCACTTTTGCGGAAATGCTCGCGAACATTTCCTGTACTTGTTCAAAGCGGTTGTGGAGTAAACCGCCGAATTTTAAAGCGGTAATCACCAAAATAGGCATCGGTATTAACACGTAGAGAGTCAATCTCACATTTTCACTGAACAGCATTATAAGGGAGATCGTGGAGAAAAACAGGCTGTCAAAAGCTGCAACGATAGTGATACCGACCGACATTCTGACCGCTCTCAGGTCATTGGTCGCTTTCGCCATGAGCTCGCCGGTTTTAGTGTTGTTGTAGTAGTTGAATGACAGGTTCAGGAGATGCTCAAAGAAATCGTTGCGAATGTTCCTTTCAATTCGCCAGGCATTGCCCATGATACAGTACCGCCATGAAAAGCGGGTTAAAGCTATACCGATCGCTATCAGCATAATGTATATCCCATATCTCAGGAGTCCGGAAGGTGTCGCTACGCCGTACACCATGTTATTGATAGCGGGTTTAAGTATGTACTTGGGCACGATGACCTGGAGACCGTCCACACCGATAAGGCATACAAATCCCAGGAAGTAGTACCACTTGTATTTCCTGAAATATTTGAAAAGCCTTTTGAACGTTTTCATCTTATACTTTCATTGATAATTTCAATAAACTTTTAAAAATAGTATTCTTATTTTTTTAAGCAAGAAAATTATTGGATTTGCGATTTAGGGAACATAGATTTCTCTATAAGGTAAAACGACCTTTCTCATTTTTCTTGTATTGATCATTGCTAATTGTAAATTGCTAACTGCTAACTTCCTTTCTCCCTCGTCCCTCGTTCTTCTTTTTTCCTTGTTCTCAGTGTATTGGTGTCTCTGTGTTCATCTTTTTTCCCGACCGCTATTTTCTCTTGACTATTTTCATAACTGCATTAAATTATTTAAATCCTATCAAAAAGATGGGACCAGTGAAGTGGAGGTCTCTTGAAAGAAGAAGAAATCCAGAAAATCATCGATGAAACATACAAGCGTTTAGCTAATAGCGGCTATACAACAGCTATCACTAAACCCACCGTGCTTCTTGTGGAAGATTTCCTGAATGGTATAGATAAACAGGAAACAACAAAGGAAGAAGCGCATACTCCTATGCTTGTCGATGATTACATGAATGGAGAGTCTGAGAAGCAAAGGGATCCAGGACAAAAAGAGAAACCCTTATTAATAGATGATTTTTTATCCCAGGAAGCTAAGAAGGAACCGGCGAATCCTGGTGAACTAACTGAAGTAGCCAAGGGTGAGGGAGAGAGTGAAAAAGAGTTAGTTGATGATTTTTTGCTGAAGGAAGATAAGGAGAAATCGGTTGAATCGGGGAAACTCGAAGGAGTGTCCGAGGAAGCAAGGGAGGGGACTCCGGAAGAAGGACAAGTGTCCGGGGGAGATAAGAGAGAATTAGAGAAGGTGTTGAAGACGATTGGGGGAAAAAAAGAGAAGGTGGAAACGCCTGAGAATGTTGTTTTAAGTTCAAAAAGCGGTGGAAAGGTATTGATATCCGAGAAGACCGTTCTTGATACCGGGAAAGGTGGAACAATCAGGACCACTGGAGGCTATATACTGACTCCATCGGCGCGGGACCTGTTGGAAGAGCTGAAGATAAAGATAGTGGACGTGCAGAGTGTGCCAGGTGAAGATGAAGATGAGAAAGCTGCCGGGGTTTCAGTTGTTGCACTCGGTTCCGACCACCGCGGTTTCGAATTGAAGAAGGAGCTGAGAAGCCACCTTATCAAGAATGGTGTACAGGTGATTGATGTCGGCACGGATTCCCCTGAAACCTGTGATTTTCCCGATTTCGCGAAGAAGGTGGCAGATAAAATCATCAACGAGCAGGCGCAGAGAGGAGTCATGATAGATGGTGTCGGTGTCGGTTCTGCTATGGCGGCTAACAAGGTGAAGGGCATTCGCGCAGCGGTTTGCAACGATACTGCATCAGCAGCATCAAGCCGGGCGCATAACGATGCCAATGTCCTTACAATGGGATCCACTATCATCACAGCATCCCAGGCGAAGGAGATTCTCGACACCTGGCTGAAAACTCCCTACGAAGGCGGCAGACACCAGAAGAGAGTGGATAAGATTACGGAATTAGAGCAGGGGTCTGTTTGAAAATAAGGACTATAAATAAATAATTTGCGGAAATCTGGATAATTTCTTTTTTTTGTTTTAGCAGTTAGATAATTGGATAGTAGGACCTACTTCGTTGAAACTACGTAGGTTAAAATGACTGTACAGAGGAAGTAAATAATAAATGGAATGTAAAGGGTATGTTTTCGGCTTACTAAAAATGGAACAAAAATGGTGAGTAGAGATGAAATTAGAGAGATTGTTGTTCAGGTAGTTGAGGAAATGACACAAACAGAGACTCCCAGACCGGGACAATGTGAGATTTGCATAGGCTGCGGGATGTGCGTTCAGTACAACCCTGAAGCGGTGACAGCGCTTGTGGTCGCAGGCGCGTCGAGGATCGGTGCGTATCCCGGAGCAACACCCGCGAGCAACGACATTGCTAAGCTTATCGACCATACTCTCCTGAAACCCGAAGCATCGAAGGAGGAGATTCTCAAGGTATGCGAGGAAGCGCTCGAATTCGGGTTTGCCTCCGTTTGCGTGAATCCATTCTGGGTGAGGCTTTGCGCCGAACACTTGAGAGGTAGCGAGGTCAAGGTATGCTCGGTTGTCGGTTTCCCGCTGGGAGCTACACAGTCTTCGGTGAAGAGGTTCGAAACGGAGCAGGTTATCAAGGACGGGGCAAATGAGATAGATATGGTTATCAATATCGGCGCGTTGAAGTCGAACGACCTTGAATATGTCCGCGATGATATAGCAGGAATTGTTGATGTTTGTCAACCAAATTTGACGTTAAAGGTAATAATCGAAACTGCGCTTTTGAGTGATGAGGAGAAGATAAAGGCTTGTGTCGCTGCGAAGGTAGCCGGCGCGGATTTCGTGAAGACCTCCACGGGTTTTTCAAAAGGGGGTGCTACCGTTGAAGATGTCGCGCTCATGAAGAGAGTAGTCGGTTCGGAAATGGGGGTAAAAGCGTCAGGGGGTATCAGGGATTATGAGAAAGCGCTCGAGATGGTGCAATCCGGAGCCTCCCGAATAGGCGCATCGAGCAGCGTGGAAATTGTGAAGAAAGAATGAGGTAATGATTATTGATTAATGATTATTGAGCCGCGCCACTCCACCCCACAGAAAATATATTGACGATTTGATACTGACGATTTAAAAAAAGAAAAAGGCGCGGAGCCACATAGAAAGAAAGCAGTGGATGGTGCAGGGAGAATAATGAACACCGATTAACGATAGAAGATTGAAGAGTGGAAAGACGAGGAAAAAACAAATTATCAATTATCAGTTGAAAATGATCAATTATCAATGTTGGGAAATAGGTGGTGCGGGTTGGGTAGGTTCGAGCCTCTGCTCTAACAATGGGGATGTGTCACGCCCGTCATTCGCGATGTTTCCAAATGGAACAAAGATAAAAACTCCTATATCCGTTTTTGTATCGAATCAATCCCATCAGCATACGAATCCAGCAAAAAGCCCTCGAATCCAGAAAAACTCCCTCACCCGTCATTGCGAGGAATAAAAGACTCTTATTTCCGTCTTTTATGAGGAAGCAATCTTTTTAGCATTAGAATCCAACAAATAATCCCAGGGGATTCGCGTGCTATTGCAAATAGTAATTACTTAAATCACGCTAACCTTTAGTTGGCGGGTGTTTATTCCCGTCTGTCATTTCGAACCCCTCTTATTTCAAGGGTGAGAAATCTAATCAAACAGGAAATTTGGTTTCAGGAGTTTGAAACGAACTTCATATTGAAGATGAATGCTTTTTTTATAATCACTTAACATTGATGACATGGATTTCTCGACAAGATATAAACGAGTGCTTCTTATTTTTCCTGTATGGAGTATCACGATTGTTGTTTGATTTTTTCTTGAGTGTCTTGAAATGACAGTGGAGTTGTTATTTTGTAATTGTTTTTTTTCTTCTTTTTTATCTTGAATATTTTTAAATTTATTCATATTTATAATTAAGTAGAAGAATGATGCAAATTGGTGTTTTTGACATGAAATTATCATCTAATGAGAAACGGTTTGGCAAAAGCAAATCTCTTGATTATATTTAATTAAAGTAAAGGTCTATAATTCAGTAAGCAGGAGCGATTTCCGTGAAGAATGAATTCAGTGCTATTTTTGAAAGAGATGGCGAGTGGTATATAGGTTATTGCCCTGAGATTCCCGGAGCTAACGGGTTGGGTAAAACCATTGAGGAATGCCGGCAAAACCTTATTGAAGCTATCAAGCTGATTTTAGATGACCGGCGGGATGATGCTTTCAAAAGCCTTCCTGGTGATGCAATTAGAGAAGTTGTACTCGTAGGATGAAAAGAGAAAAATTACTAAAACACCTCCGTCGTTATGGGTGCGTGTTGAAGCGGGAAGGTGCAAAACATTCTCTATGGATTAATTAAAACAATGGTGAAATAGAAGCAATTCCCAGAAATAGTGAGTTACCTGATAAATTAGCTAAAAAGATTTGTAAGAGACTGGTTATACCTGACATAACTTTGTAAATCTTGATTTTGTCGAGATTATGTATAAAAAATAATTCAGGCAAAGGAGGGGAAATCAAAATCAAATGGTTTGGTTTTAATCGTGTTTTACTGTCGTTCTTTATTCTTTTTTCAGCGTCATTTTGCCTTATAGCACAAGATTCTGATTGCCGAATTGCATTTGATACCAGAGGAGGACTTTACCCATTTGGCGGACCAGTGTTGGATACCTTAGTAGAAATTCTAGAAGAAGTGGGCTCTTACGTTGATATTATAGACTCAACTTCAATAGATATATGCATAAATACTTATCATATTTGTTATTTACCGTATCCTGATTATCACATTGGATTTACTACGGAACATATTCGTGAAATTCAAAACTATGTGTATTATGGGGGTTTGATTATAGTTACCTCGGATCACTCACACGTTGGTACTTTGGATTCAGCTATAAGTTTAGTAAACAATTTATTAACGGATTCAGTATGGAATATAGGATTAATTTCCAATTATGATTGTGCATACGATCCAACAGATTTTTATTATGGATTAGAAGGTATATTAATACACCAATTTGAGATTCATCCTTATACTAATTTACTCGATACTATTGTACTTGACTACTCTGGTAGTATATCTATTTCGGGACAGGGTAGAGCAATTGCACGGGGAGATGAAGATACTTACCGGGATACCAGAGATTCAGTAATTGTAAGCTTCCCAATCGTTTTGGCAATAAGTCATTATGGAATAGGTGTAATCTTACTGATTAGTGATTGTAACCTGTTCAATCCAGATCCTTATCTTGAAGATTCAATACCATTTTTAAGGCATTATAAAAACATTCGATTCGCATTAAGTATATTTGATTGCGCAACAACTCCCCATTTCTATTTCCAACCTTCTATTCATGGTTTTATCAGTTGTGGACCAGGAAGCGAATTCTCCTGGGATGTGTCCATATCAAATTATGGGTATATCAATCCTGAGTTACTTGAGCTTTCTGTAAATGAACACCATCTTACTACAGGTTCGGAATATGTTGAAGTGTTTGACTCATCATTTTTAGTGGCTATTAGTCAACTAATTGATCCAAAACATGGAGATACCATAAACCTCTGCATTGAAAACATTGTGGATGTTGACAGCTTCTGGCCCTTTGATTCTTTCAGCTATATAGTAGTCGTGGATTATGAAGCCCCGGTATTCTCTGAACCTTTTCCTCCTCATGACACTGCAGTTGATTGGTTCGATTCAATATCGATAGAAATTTCTGACTCGCTTGCCGGAATGGATACTTCAAGTTTGATATTAATTATAAATGGTGATACATTTACAATTGCTGAGGAGTGGATAACTTATTCGGGCAGTCGTTTGGTGATACACCAATCTGCAGGCGATTCTATTTTTCTTGCTGATTAATTAATTGGAATATTAGTCTGCGCATGCGATGAAATCGATATGTGTGACCCGAATTGTTCTGAATACGCTTGGAGTTTTATTTCGAGATACGTTGGGATTGGCGAAGAGGAAATCCATTTACCTGAAGATAACCTGTCCATTTTTCCAAATCCGTTTAATTCTTTTGCTACGATAAGTTACTCTGTTGACAAAATAACCGATGTTGAAATTGTTATAATGGATCTCCTAGGTCAGGAAGTAAATACTGTTTTTTCGGGTGTTTCGAGCTCTGGAACCCACTCTTTGATGTGGGATGGAAGGGGTGAGAATAACAGGATTTTGCCTTCGGGAATATATTTCTGCCGGGTCAAGACCAATGAGCAAGTTGAATTGAAGAAATTTTTGATTATAAGGTGATGCAGAGGGTTTGATTAGGTTTTTATATTGCAGAATTATATCGAATTTTTTATTGCGTTTATTTGCTGTTTTGATAACTTATTTTTATGTGAAGATATTTCGGAAAACTTACGATTTGGTACTATAAAGGAGAAACAAATGATTTTTAAGATTATTATACATGAAGAACCAGAAGGAGGATTTTGGGCGGAGGTGCCATCACTTCCGGGTTGCGCTTCTCAGGGTGATAATATTGAAGAGTTGCTCGAGAATATCAAGGAAGCTATTCAAGGTTGTCTTAAGGCAGGCGCAGAAGTTGTACCCCATAATACCGAGATCATGGCGGTTTCTGTATGAAAAACATGACTGGAACTGAACTGGTCAATTTGCTTAAAAGAAATGGGTGGGTTGTGGTTAGAATTGAAGGAAGTCATCACATAATGAAAAAGGAAAACAATCCAAACACACTCTCGATACCTGTCCACAAGGATAAAACGTTTAATTCTGGGTTGTTTAGGTAAAAACTTATGATTTTTAGCTTTGGGTTTTTACTTCATCCCTTTTATCACGCCCTTCCCTTCTTAAATCGCTATTCGTTAATCGTTATTCGTCAATAAATCTGTTTCTTCTTACTGTTTATTTTTAAATTTTCTCAATTCCCCGCCCCCGAAAAAGCATTGGCTAGTATGCTAGCACAACCGAAGTTTCTAAAGCGTAATACTCTTGATATTTCACCAGCGCAGTTTTTTTTGTAAACTTTGGCATACTAAGTCAACGCACTCCGACACCCACCCCGTTTTTTCTTTCACTTCCACAATCTGCAATCTACAATCATTATTCTGCAATCAATCTGTTTTTTATTACTGCTTACTTCCTACTACCTACTGCTTACTATTTTTTCCCATCCTATCCCTCGGGTGAAATTCCCGGTACACTTTTTTTACAAATTCCCGGCTGATGTTGGTGTAAATTTGTGTAGTGGATATATCGGCGTGTCCCAGCATCTCCTGTACGGCGCGAAGGTCAGCGCCTCCTTCGATCAGGTGGGTCGCGAAGGAATGCCTGAACGTGTGCGGATGTACCGGCTTTTTAATACCAGCTTTTTCGATGTACTTTCTCACCACCTTCCACATTCCCATGCGTGAAAAACCCTTACCCCTGTTTGTTCTGAAGAGATGCTCGCTATGCCCCTTCTTTCCCAGGTAAGGACGGCTGTCACGCATGTACCTCTTTATCCAATAAAGCGCGGTAGCACCGATGGGAACAAGCCTTTCCTTCGAACCCTTTCCAAATATTCTCACGACCTCGATATCCCACAGAATGTTCGAAGGAATCATATTGATGACTTCAGAAATCCTTGCTCCGGTCGCGTACATGAACTCGAGTATTGCCCTGTCTCTCAATCCTAGGATATTGCTCAAATCTATAACTGAGATAACTCTGTCGATCTCGTCAACTGTCAAAACATGGGGCAAAGCCTCCTTCTGCTTGGGAAGGGACATCCCCTCAAGCGGGTCGGCTTTGACGATGTTCTCTACTATCAAATAACGGTAGAACGAGTGAAGTGATGAAAAATTGCGAGCGATCGATCTCGCGCTTAATCCCTGGTTACTTAAATGCCGGATGTAACTCGATATATTAAAAGTATCTACAGCTTCTAACTTTTCTACGCCTTTTTCTTCAAGAAAGGCGAGAAATTTTCCAATATCCCTTCTGTAAGCGTCGAGAGTATTGTCCGAATACCCTCTTTCCAGCATTATGTAACTGATAAATTGCTCAAGGTATTCTTTGTTCGACATTATAATTACTCACTCTTCAGCTGAAAGGTTTCCTAATTTCTACATTATCTACAATATACTGGCGCAGTCTAAAGACGTGCGGCTACAAATTTGATTAGATGACTGTCTGTCCCGCTAGATGCGAAGGTATTTGATAGGGATGGCAGTCTGTGAATCTTCTTTCCATTGTTAATTGATACCTTTTAATTGCTCATTGATAATTAATTGTAAATACTGGTTTTTGCAATTTTCTTAGAAATATTCATGCTAAATGCTTCGCCTCGGATTCCTTGTTTAGCGGATAGCCTAAATCCTGTCCATCCTCTACAAGGATGTTTTCATTTTTAGAATTAAATTCTACAATTATCGGACTTCTACAAAGTCCATTCGGTTTTGGACAAAATGGTTTATTTTTATTTCTTCGCATTGTTAATTGATAACTGTTAATTGTTCATTGATAATTAATTGAAACAACAGGTTTTAGCATTTTTTTTTAAAACATTCATGCTTAATGTTTCGCCTCGGATTCCTGGTTTAGCGGATAGCCTGAATCCTGTTCATCCTCTACAAGGATGTTTTCATTTTTAGAATTAAATACTACAATTATCTGACTTCTACAAAGTCCCTTCGACATTAAACGAACCAATTTCTTTTTCTTATCTATCATTTCTCATTTGTTATGCGGAGTTTTTGTTAAAAAACTCCGAAAACCAACTCTTTGAGTTGATTAGTCATTTATCCCAATCATCCAATCATCCAGTCTTTCTTATTTATGATACTTCTCACCATGCATAATAGTGAACGCTCTGAAAACCTGTTCTAAAAGGACTATAAGAGCTATATCGTGCTGCAGGGTTAATTGCGAAAGCGAGAGCTTCATGTTTGATTCTGTAATCAGTTCTTTCTCCAGCCCGATAGGACCTCCTATAACGAACAGTATCCTTTTTTGGTTTATCAGGAGGTTGTTCATCAGATCCTTAAAGCCCAGGGTATCGAATTTTTTCCCTTTATCAGTCAGGCAGATCACATAGTCGCCTTGTTTGAATTTTTTTCGGATTCTCTCAGCTTCGGTTTTAAGCACATGCATATCATTTCCCGCATGGATCTTCTCTTCCTTAATTATATCTAATTTTACTGAAGCGTAGCGAGAGATCCTTTTCAGATATTCGTTGACTTTTTTTTCAATGGCATCGTCATTTATGGAGCTAACGAATATAATATGGATTTTACTCATAATAGCTGCCAGTTCTATTTATTATATTATTTCAGTTTCATTTCTATAAATAAAATTTACTTTATTTTGCATAAAGTACAACCAATAAATTTTAAAATTTTTATTGACCTTATTCACTTTTTAAGTAATTTCGAAATTTTGAAGTTAGAAAATTAAATGATAGGAGAAGCAAAAATGATAAGGACAAATAAAGACAAAGTGGTTATGATGTCTATTCAGGGCACTGTAGCTCCCCCGGGATGCAGAGGCGGTCATTCAGTAAACAAGGATGGCGAGCCGTTTTTACTCCCCGGAACTGGCGGCATTGTCTATAATATTAAGATAGGCGATTCGGTATTCGGCTGGTCTTCGGACCATATTGAGCCGTGTGTTTCAACATCGCTTGACGAGAAGAACAAGAACGATCCCCCCAATCGCGGTTACAATTTTTACGCATGCGTAGGCAACGAGGCAAAGATCGTGAGTGGCGACGCAAAGGGTGCAGTGGGTGTGGTCACTGGTCATCATGGCGGCGCTGAACACGTGATGATCGATTTCCCTCACGATGCTATAGAGAAGATGCTTCTCGATGACAAGATACTAATCAGGGGATATGGTCAGGGGCTTAAATTGTTGGACCATAAGGACATTCACGTTTACAACCTGGATCCGAACCTGTTCGAGAAGATGGGCATCGAAGAGAAAGGCGATAAGATCACTGTGCCGGTAGCAGGAGTAATACCGGGCGAGTTAATGGGCTCGGGAGTTGGTTCGCTATCCATGGGAACCGGAGATTACGACATAATGACCACGGACAAGAAATTTCTCGAGGAGCTCGGGTTGATGGACCTTAGATTCGGAGATTTTGTCGCTATTCAGAATCATGATAACGTTTTTGGCAGAAGTTACCGTAAAGAAGCAATGACAATCGGCATCGTAATTCATGGCGATTGTGAATACGCGGGTCACGGTCCCGGAGTAACCACTCTTATCTCATCAATAAAACCTATGATCGAACCGGTGATCGATAAGAACGCTAATATCGGGCAGATCCTGAAGATTGGAAGATTTAGATAATGTGGGAGAACTTTAAACAGCCCCATAATTTAAAAGACCTTATTAAGAAAGTAATCGTCTGAAAATTTTGTATGGTTTTTAGAGATTGGATTGAATTTGTTTACCGAAAACAATTATGGCAACTGGCGTCTTATTATTGACGAGGCTCATGATGGTTTTTACAACATGGCGCTCGATTGGACACTTCTAAGTTGCTCAAATATTCCCACTTTAAGGTTCTATACCTGGGATCCACCCGCTTTATCGATTGGTTGGTCTCAGGTAACTACCGACCTCAACATCAGGGCTATTCTCGATGATAGCCTGGATGTTGTGCGCAGGCCAACTGGTGGACGGGCTATTTTCCACCAGGATGAACTGACCTATTCTGTGATATTCCCCTACGGGCATTACATGACGAAGCATTCCATTATGGAAAGCTACAGGATAATTAGCGAAGCCCTTGTAGAAGGACTTAAGAGACTTGGTATAAACGCGGAGTTCGGAAGGGGAGAGCGAAACCTTTACAAAAATCCATCCTGCTTCGCATCAGCAAGTAGATATGAAGTATTGGTCAATGGTAAAAAACTAATTGGGAGCGCCCAGAGAAGAACAAAAAAGGGATTGATACAACAGGGAACAATTTTGCTTGACAAAAGTTACTTAGACTTGGTAAAGTATATTTCAGCGGAAGGGGACAAAGACCTGCTTGCCTTAAAAAGCATAAGTCTGTCTGAAATAACTGATAATGGAGACGATGAGCAGAAATTAGTGTTAAAAATGAAAGAAGGATTCGAGAAAATTTTTAATGTCAAATTAGTTAAAAATTCGTTAAAAAATGATGAGGTACTTTTTCAAAAAACACTTGCATATTTGAACGAATATAGTCCATTCAGTAGTAAGATTGTGCTTGACATAAAAAATTTATAAATTTATATTATTTCTGTAAAATAAGATAAACAATACATATATGGGAGGATTTTAATGCTATATAAAAGATCAATCATTATCATTTTGTTTTGTGTGTTAATCGTTGGTGTTTTTGTCTTATGGTCCGGAACCACGGGTAAGATCAAGGGCACGGTTACCGATGGTGAAACAGGCGAACCCATCATAGGCGCAAACGTGAATGTGCTGGATAAACCTTACGGTGCTTCCACAGACCTGGATGGAAATTATTTCATCATAAATATGCCGCCGGGCAACTACACTTTGCAGGTTACTTATCTGGGATATGACACTGTAACTGTAAAGGAAGTACATGTTTACAGCGATCTTACTACTGAGCAGAGTTTTGAACTCAGAACGAGGGCTATTCGCGGTGAAAAGATTGAAGTGGTGGCCTCAAGAATACCAATACAGAAGAGTCAGACCTTTTCGGAGGCAAAGGTTACCGTAGAGGACATTGAAAGCCGTCCTGTTGAGACTATCAGCGAGGTTTTGAACACGAAAGCAGGTATCATAACCCGGGACGGAACAGCGCATGTTCGAGGTGGAAGAGGCGGCGAGATCTCTTACCTGGTTGATGGTATGCCTGTAAACGACCCGATCTCCGGTGGACAAGCGATCGAACCATCGACAAAAAGCGTGCAGGAAGTCTCGGTAAAAACCGGAAGTTACGAAGCTGAATATGGTAATGCCCTTTCCGGTATTGTTACATACATCACCAAGGAAGGAGACCCCAACAAATTCTCGGGTAGCATCGGGTATAAAACAGACAAACCATTTGGGCAATATTCTGAAAATAGAGACAAACTGGAACTGACACTCAGCGGTCCGGAACCAATATCCACTTATCTATTGCCCCTGTTCGGGATTGAAATGCCCCGCCCAAAAAGGTTGAGTTATTTCCTTTCAGTATCAGGAGACAATACGGATACCCGGTTGCCCTACAACAAAGTGTTCGACCTGGACAATCACGTCGCGACGGATGAAGAGATCAATACACCCTACAAGATCGACTACGGATGGTACGGGTTTTTCCCGGAGAAAAAATACAACAACTATTCATTAACCCTGAAGGTTAAGCAGCAGTTGTCTCCTTCGTTCAAGTATATTTTGAGCTATAGTGGTGGATGGACGAGAGCCAGGATTTGGGATTGGAGTTTTTATTATACACCTGAAACCGCCCATATATACGACAGAAGCAGCCGCCAGGTAAATCTTTCCATAACCCATACTTTATCGCCGAGGACGTTTTATGAATTCAAGCTGGGCAATTTCTACACTGAGTTGAGCTATAATCCCGGCGGTTTGGATCCGGGTGACTTCCAGGTGGATACTTCACAGTACAACCGGCTGGATGACTGGGTCGACCTGAACGGTGACGGAGTGCCACAGGTACGAGTCCAGTGGTGGGATACTAATCGTAATGGCTGCTGGGACTGGAACGAATACTGGAGACCCATGATAGAGAGGATCGATACCTATATAGTTGATGATTCAACGACTCTGGATACTGTTTTTATTGATGGGAGACCTCCGATGCCTGGCGAGGAGCCATGGTACGACGGAAACTTCAACAGCACCTTCGAACCGAGGCAGACCGCCTTTAATTCGCCGGTTACATATTACCCTACCGACAGGGCTGAACCTTTTATGGATGGCGAACCCTTCCTGGACGGTATTCCTTATACAGTAAATTCAACTGACCCCTCAGCGGATTTCTACCAGGACGGTATCATAATCGACACCTTCTGGGTGGATATTGACGGGGATAATCACCTGGATGTGAACGAATACGTGCTGAATCCCCTTTACAGCTGGGAGGATGATTACCTTGTTGAATGGGCTACCTACTGGAAAGACTGGGATGCTGTTTATCTGGGGGTTTACGCCGGATTGGTCCCGAACGACCCCACTGACTATATCGACCTCGACCATGACGACTATTTCGACTACCCTAATTTGTACTGCGATTACCTGGATGTCAACGGGAACGGCGAATACGATTACATCGACATGAATGGCAACGGTGAATGGGACAAGGGTATCGACCAGATGGAGCCCGGTGAACCCTTCCTCGATTTAAACGACAACGGTACCTATGACTGGCCAAATGGTATCAGGGATGACTGGGAGCCGTTTATCGATAATAACGGCAACGGAAAACACGATGAGATCGATGGTTTTCTTGATAGGGGATATGATCGTTGGGCTCACTGGCAGGATAGAAATTCTAACACATGGTTCGTTAAAGGTGATATAGCATCACAGATAAACGATAATAATTATGTGAAGAGCGGTTTCGAATTCCAGTGGATCAAAATGAACATGGGCATGATCCAGTATCCCGAGTTTCGCTACGATGGTGTTCCTGACAATCAACTCTGGCAGGATCACGGGATTTTTAGAAGTTTTTACACGAGAACCCCCAAGAACCTCGCATTATACCTTCAGGATAAAATGGAATATGGCGGTCTTATTGCAAACATAGGTGTAAGAGCTGACGTGTTCTTTCAAGCAGAGGAGGTTACCGTTGATTCGCTGGAGACCCTGCTTGTAGCAAACCTGCAGGACTGGTGGGAAGAGGACAGGCTGGTAAGGGGGCGAGTAAAAATAAGCCCGAGATTGGGAATGTCGTACCCGATTACAAACCGGGCGAAATTGTTTTTCTCATACGGTCATTTCTACCAGCTTCCAAGTTACGATGAATTCTACCAGATGCCTACTCAAGCTTCGAGAGCGGGAAGGCTGTTGGGTAATCCAAATCTCGATTACGAGAAAACCGTCAGCTACGAGATCGGTGTGGCGTACGCTCCGTCGCTTGACCTGACATTCCAGTTTTCAGGATACTTCAGGGATATTTATGACCTGCTGAACACATCAACCGCAGCAATAGGACCACTACAGCAAAGCGTCTATAAAAACCTCGATTATGCCCGTTCGAGAGGGCTGGAATTCACACTCGATAAGCATTACAGCAATTACTGGTCCGCATCCCTCGATTACCAGTTCGCTTTTGCAAATGGAAAGAGCTCTTCGGACAGATCGGGTTATGACGCTATCTGGGATCAAACAGCAATACCGCTAAGGGACCTTCCCCTAAACTGGGACAGGAGGCACAAGGTTTCTATAGTTCTCGACCTCAGGGTTCGGGAGGATGACCACCCCAAGGTCTGGTTTCTTAAGCTGCCCGACAACTGGGGATGGAACTGGGTGTTCCAATATGGAAGCGGTTTTCCGTATACACCATCTGCGCTTAACCCGAACTACACTATTCGACCGGGAGAAAAAGACTGGGAAAGAACTAACGTTCTGAGAATGCCCGATACCTATGTTCTTAATACCAGATTGAATAAAGATTTTTCGTTCAAGGGCTTAAACTATTCCTTGATACTTCAGGTTGATAATGTCACGAACAGGAGAAACGTCTTAGCTGTTTATTCCGACACCGGTTTGCCTGGTGTAGCATATTTCGTTGAAGACCCGGACACTGGCGAGATAACGTATATCGAGCGGGATATTGATAAAGACCCGTCCAGGTGGAGCGAGGGAAGAGCTATAAAAGTTGCGCTTGAATTGAAATGGTAGAATGATAAAAAATTTAATCATTAGTAGCCGCAGGTCTTTAGCCTGCGCTTGCAAAAGACCGAGAAAGCAGGAAATAGAAAATAGAATTTTATGGATTTTTTGAATAAAAAAAGGAAGAATTTGTGTTATTATATAAATCATTTAACTCCACTGTTAGGGGGAAAACTATGACTGGTAAGTTTTATTTTCTTTTCATCGTTATAATTATTTCAATACTATGTTTCAATCTTGCTTTTGGAGAACACCTGATAGGCTCTGGAACGCGTCCGGAGCGTTCTTACGCGCGTGCTGTAGCTGCGCAGGATGGTATCCCGAACACACAGGAAAAATTTCATTGCGCTGGCGAGCTGTACCTGACGATAAGCAACTGGGGATTCTTTGGTTCTCAGAGGGGCGATGACAACCCGTATTACTGTATAGTAGCTTATAATAACTGGGGCTCCTGTGACTGGACTTCCGGAACTTGCCTGCCTTCAGCTGAGTATCCGGGAGGGTCTGGTATTGAATACCTGTTCCAGGGAGCGCTGTGGATTGGCGCCGTGGTTGAAGGAGATACTTTCGTATCGATAGGCGAAGATGGCTGGATCACCGGCTGGAATCAACTCTTTCCGGGCGCTGACCTCACAAGCGAACAGGATTCTATCGTTGAAAGGTCGAGTTTTGACGATTCCAATGCGGTCTCCCAGCAAGACTTTATTGCTGTTTTTTCAGATACGGTAATGAATTCAGCGTATGTACCCCCGGAGCATCGACCCATGGGTCTTAAAGTCAAACAAAGCAGTTATGCCTGGGGTTATGACTACGCGAAGAATTTCGTTTTCATCGACTATACATTTGAAAATATCAGACCCGAATATTACGGTGACAGTGCGACACTTGAGGATATGTACATTGGTATTTACCTGGATGGCGATGTGGGACATATTGATACGCCTGATTACGCACAGGATGATATCACCGGTTTCCTGCGGTATTTTGTCGATCCTTATACCGGTGACACAACAGAGGTAAATGTCGCCTGGCTTGCAGACAACGAAGGAGACACAAAATTAGGGAGGTTTTCCAGGGATACAAGCCCTACGGGAGCTATGGGTTTAATGGTGCTTCAAACTCCTAATCCCGATATCGAAACTTCATATAACTGGTGGATATCAAATATCGATGAGACATACGACTGGGGTCCTGATAGAAGACCTTTTGAACCATTCGATGGAACACCGGAAGGATTGACAAATAAGTACATCATCATGAGCAATGGCGAATTTGACTACGACCAAACTGAAATAATGGATTCGAGTGAAAGTGGTATGTGGTTGCCCCCTCCTCCGGAAGTAGGTCCCAATCTTCAGAATGGCTATGATACCAGGTTCCTATTATCATTTGGACCGTTGAATGTACCCGTTGCTGAGTCGGTTAAGGTAGTAATCGCTTTCATGGTAGCTGAGGATTTTCATACCGATCCTTCGAATTCGGCTGACGACCCGGACAGGGACAAGTACAACCTTACAAACCTGGCTTATACAGCGAACTGGTGTAAACTAGTATTCGAAAATGGATACAAAGGACCTCAGCCTCCGGACCCTCCATCAGTGAGATATACCACGTCGAATAATAGCGTTACTCTATACTGGCCAAAATGTAAAACTTATAATACCGGAGATGGAGAGGTTACGGAATATTCTGAAACCGAGGAGGAAATTGACCCGATCACTTTGTTAAAGGATTTTGAAGGGTACAGGATATGGGTGGCTGAAGCCAACCTCGAATCCTACTATACGATGCTTATTTCATGGGATAAGATAGACTATAAAGCGAGGTATTCGAACGGCGCCTGGATTGATACACTTGCTCCGATTTGGGGTATTGACAGTTTCAGGGTACCGGGTACTGCGTTGGACAGTACTTACGTCCGGGATAAATACGGGTTCAATTTCTGGCCGCCGCCTGAAACAACTTATAATGTAGCAGGTACGACATTTATTGACTACATGTATCGTGTTGAACACCTTCTTGCGGGAAGGGATCTCTACTTTGTGGTTACCGCCTTCGATTTCGGGCAGATCTCAAAGGATTTGAATTCCCTGGAATCGAATAAACGAAATAACGCTCTGCATATAGTACCGAAAGGGGAAGCCGCAGCAAGCAAAAAGGTAACCGTTGTTCCGAATCCTTATAGAATAGATACGAGGTACCCGATCGAAGAGGACCCAACCAGGACATGGACCGAATACAGTAGAAAGATAAGGTTCCTCAACCTGCCGAAAAAGTCCACTATCAGGATCTTTACCGTTGATGGCGACCTGGTGAGAAAATTGCAGCACGACTATGACGACTCGGGCTTGGACACGGAGGATTGGGACCTGATATCGAGAAACGATCAAGCAGTTGTAAGCGGGATTTACATTTTCGTAGTAACAGAAGAAGACACGGGAGAATCCCAGGAAGGGACTTTTGTAATAATCAAGTAGCATGAGAAAAATGAAATTTTTATAAATGATATGTGAATTTAACTGATTATCCAGGAGAATAGAAAACTTAGGAAAATATAATACATCAGTATTATCAGATTCAAAATACAGGGAGGCGAACTAATGAAGAAGTTTGTATTTTCGATATTATTGCTTATCATTTTTCCCTTGATGCTATGGGGTCAGGCAAAGGTAGGAACTGCCGGAGCGCAGTTTCTCGAGATCGGGGTGGGAGCTCGCTCTATCGGAATGGGTGAGGCGTTCAAGGCGGTCGCTAACGACGCCACTGCTCTGTACTATAATCCCGGTGGGGTAGCATGGTTGACGAAAAAAGAGGTGGCGGTAACGTACATAAAATATCCGGCTAACATCAGCTATGGTTTCGTCGGGCTTCTCTACCCGATGAGAGTTATTGGGGGCTCATTCGGTCTGGCATGGTATGGGCTTAGCACCGGGGAGATCGAAGAAACCACCTGGGAGCATACCGAAGGAACCGGAAGAACATTCTACGCGTCTGACATGGCGTTAGGATTAACATATTCCCGAATGCTGACTGATAAGTTTTCAACGGGGGTAACCTTGAAATACATAGGTGAGTTCTACGCAAACGAGCAAGCTCACGGTTGGGCTGTCGATATTGGAACGCTATACTTCACGGATTTCAAATCGCTGCGCATAGGAGCTAACATATCGAATTTTGGACCCGATATGAAATTCATTCAGGATGGATACCCCTTGCCGATGTCCTTTCATTTTGGTCTCGCCGGAGAGGTATTCCAGACACCCACGCATAAACTTACGTTGGCAGGCGGGTTGTGCAGACCGTCTGACAACCTCGAAAAATATAGCGCAGGCTTGGAATACTGGTACCGGAATAATTTTGCGTTGAGGTTCGGCAAAAAGATATCTTACGACGATGAGAACTTTTCCGCTGGCGCAGGCTTGGCTTTGCCTATAGGAAAATTTGAGATAAAACTCGACTATGCGTACACGCATTATAATTACCTGTCCGATTCGCATATAACGACTTTGCATTTTTTGTTCTGAGAAAATAGGAAAATAATAGAACACAGATTACACAGATGATAAAGATTAGCACAGATAGGAAAAGAGTAAGTTTGCTTAGTAGCGGCAGGTCTTCAGCCTGCGCTGGGTTAACCACAGAGACACGGAGACACAAAGAAAGAAGGAAAATAGAAAAAAAAGAAAAATAGAAACCATAGTAGCCGCAGGTCTTCAGCCTGCGCTGATAAAAGATCGAGAAATTAAGAAATTAAAGATAGAAATTAGGAAAATAGAAAAACAGGGATTTTATTTATGAATGGAAAATATATAAAATGGGAGAAAAAGGATAGTCTATCCATTACCTCTATCCACTCATTCTAACCTACATAGTATCAACGATGCAGGTCCATTCATACAATTTTGATTTTATCGGCAAGCTTTGCAAAATGAACACTATGAAAGATTACAATAAATTTTGATGAAACTTTGATATTGGAGGAATTAATAATGAGAAAATACAATATTGCGGTGGTTCTTACGTTGTTTATCGTGACCCTGGTATTATTGATAAACTGTTCGATGGACTATGTTGGAGAGGAGAAGCCTAACCAGCCTCCCTTCATTATACTGGCGAATTCTCCGCCGGACAGCGCTACAGTAGCCCAAGCGCCTATTTTCTGGTGGTATGCTCCGGATGTTGATGGGTACGCCACTTTATACAAGTGGGCGGATTTTTCGATAAACCTCGAGCCGAATTTCAGGCAATATGAGAACAACCCGAACCTGATCCCGGATTCCTGCTGGGTGACCGTGGAGTCCACGTACGCGGACACAATCTTCCTGAGCCATGATACGGTCGATTTTAACATGGGACGAGCTACAGAGCACCTGTTCTGCATTAAAGCCATCGATGATGATACCGCGGAATCGGAGATAACATGTATTACGATTTACCGTACGAATATTCCCCCGGTCAATATGGAGATATTAGCGTTTCCATTTGAGCGCTACAGCGATTGGGACGAGGCAGGCTTGTTGGAGGAGGCGATGTGGGATTCCATGAACTACGATACGCTCTGGTCCCTTAAATACACGACTTATAGCTGGCAGGGGATCAATTTCGTTTGGGACGCGGAGGATCCTGACGACCCGGTTATCATGGAATTTTACTGGTATATCATCGACCAGGAAACAGGGGAGATTGCCCAGTGTTCGGAAGATTCCCGCTATCACGATTTCGATGACGGCATCGATACACTCGACGGATGGATAACTAGTTCGAGCGTGACCATCACGGGATTGGGCTCAGAACGAAGACCGGCAGATATAGGTGGCAGCTATATATTCTACGTGAAAGCGCGTGACGATGCTTTTTACGAGAGCGACCCGGATTCCGCGCCGTTGACCATCGTAACCCCCGAGATAGACCTTTCTGATTCCCTTGTAGTTGAAGAGTGGGTAAACGAGGGAATAGACCTTAAGATCCTTCTTGTAGATGCAACCGGAACGGGTGTCGGTCCCGGAATATGGGAACCATACGAAAGTGAAGTACACGAATTCTACGAGAATATGTTTGCCCAGTTTAAAAATGATAATGTGATCTTTGACTATAATACCGTTGATGCTCCCAACACTAATTTTCCTGGTCAGGCGCCATCATGGTCCTCGTGGAGAATTTCAATGGCAGACCTGGCTTCAAATAATATCGTTTACTGGTATGATGTGAATGCTACGGACCGCTATGCGGGAATAACACCCAGAGTAGCTGAACGACTTGGAAGGTATGTGGAGATAGGGGGAAGACTGATCATTGACGGCAGAAAATGTCTTGGTCCCGCGGTAGCTGATAACGATTATTACTCCTTCGCCTACCAATATCTCGGTCTATGCGCTGGAGGGCTCTGTTTCAGTGGAAGCTATGCCTGGGCAAACTGGAATGAAGAATATTTCAAGGGAGCTATATCTAGATTCCCGCTTGAATATCCCGACCTATACCCAGATCCGGATAAGGACCTTGGAACAGTACCAGGTTTGGTTCCCGGTGTCGGCAGGTTGTTTCCGAGGCAACCCGCTTACGGAATGCCTTGCGCGAGGATCATATATACGTTTGATTGCGATACTGGAGCTGGAGTTTATGAAGCATACCAGGGTGACGGCGTAGCTATTGAGTTTATCACACCGTCTTTCAGAACGGTCTATTTTGAGGTTCCGCTCTACCTGATGGAGAACGAAGATAACGATGCTGACGGTACTCCCGATGTCGAACAAACGATGAAACAAGCGTTCAAGTTCATTCAGACGCCGCCGTACGTGGAAGAAGAAGAGGACCAGACGAGATTTTAGTTAAGTGACGATTGATGATTTACAATTTTCGGTTTAAACCACCCAATCCCCGCCCCGTACGGTACAGGCGCACCTAACCGATTCAAATGATTGGTTTTATAAGTTTTATTCAAAACTTTCCAATACCCTACACAATGAGACGCGGAATCAAATAATCGAAGTTGCCCTGGTTTGATTCTGTTAAATGCCTATTGTGAATTGCTAATTGATAATTTTAAAATTGACTTTAGTATTACCCCATTCTGTAATGTTTTCTTATTTTCTTTTTTACTTCCCAAACGCATTTTAATCCCCTTGGGAAAGTGACCAGGTCACCGGGTTTTATTTCAACTTTCTCCTCCCCGGTTTTGACTATTACATCCCCTTCAAGAACATAACAGGTTTCATCGTCAGTGTATTCCCAGTTGAATGTGGATGGTTCACACTCCCAGGTGGGCCAACTGAATACGTTCATATCGGTAAGTTTCGAATCAGGGACGTCATGTTCTATCTTTATTTTGCTCATGTCGCACTTGTCCTTTCGGTTTTGGCTTTTTATCATTGCTATGATTCCGCAGGCTGAAGAGTTGCGTTAATTTCTCTGGTTTTCTGTTCATTTCTGGGTTCTATTCTCTATTTTTTTTGTAATCTAAAAAAGCGCAGTCTAAAGACCTGCGGCTACAAGATGTTCGCGTATTTTCTATTTTCCATTTTCTATTTTCTCGATTATTTACAAGCGCAGTCTAAAGACCTGCGGCTCAGGCTTTTGCTCGTATTGGGTGTTAAAAAAATAACAAATATTTAAAAATAAAGCTTGACAACATATTATTATTCTGTATATTAT
>JAFGQG010000190.1 GCA_016935765.1 bacterium | reverse complement strand
ATAATATACAGAATAATAATATGTTGTCAAGCTTTATTTTTAAATATTTGTTATTTTTTTAACACCCAATACGAGCAAAAGCCTGAGTATCTGTAGTATCTTTGCATTGATCCTTTGATAATCAGGATGTTTTTGCAATGTTTCAACAGTTGCATTGTTCCTGTTTTTAACCCATTCGAGAGCACTTTCGCCATCGATATTCTCTAACCAGAGATATTTGTCTTTTTGGTCTTCACACATATATTTGCCTCCCCTATTTTTATTTACCATCACTATAATTGCCTATAAATAGAATAAAACTAATGACTTGCTTTTGTCAAATAGAATTAATTCCATATTAATTACGGTTTCTATTATTTAATCCTGCAGCTCCGACTGAGCGGATTTATCATAGCCCAGGTTGAATGCCTGGGATTATGAAAAAACACACAAAGCCAAGCCCTAGGTGGGCGGGGTTAAAATTCACTTCCAGCAAATACTCTTAAATTTACATCCCCTATTCTCACAATCCTGGACATCTAAACTAACCAGCTTATTCCCCTTAGCATTCTCGCGACGCACCTTATCCCATTTGCCAATATTATCCTTAAATTTCAATAACTTTTCACCCAAATCATACCCGAGCATTACATAAAAATCCCTGAACTCATCGACATCGTAACCATTTCCTTTTAGAACTCCATGCAGCATTTTATTTTGTTCCTGCTCTTTTAAAAATGCCAGGAACATCTTGACATTTTCAGCCCCAAACTGCTCCATCCCCTTGAGAACAAGCGCATAAAGATGTAATTGGTGAGCATATCTGTCTATGTCATCCTCTCTATGCTTTGCATATTTATAGTCCATAATATTCAAGATCCCGGTCTTATCCACGAAAACCAGATCCGCTTTCCCTTTGAGAAGGATATCCACTCCATTCACGCATCCCAATTTACTCCATATAGGAAATTCCTTGTGAATCTCCCTTGCCAATTTCACCCGTGCTAACAAAACGGACCTGATAAAATTTTCCAAATTCTGGCGCACCTCATCGACGGTTCCTCTTTCTATATCATAGTTATGTCTTTCAGAATCTACAATCGTTTTCAATGATTCAAAAATACTCGAATCATCAAAATCCAAAAGCTCAAGCACTTTATGCGCAAAACTCCCAACTTGAAGGGCTTCCTCCCCATCATAATACGGCGACTCCTCGTTTGGCACGACAGATAGCTCAAAATCAAGAATTCTTGACAATTTTAATATATTCTTGTTATAATAATATCTCTCACAATACTCAAAATCGAGAAGTCCTGTTGGGGATAACTGAACATTATACAGTGGATTATCAAACCGCTTTCCATCAAGAATAGCTTTCATGTTTTCAGGAAAATCATCAGCCATAAGTAAATTCTCCTTCAATACTAATTTCCCATCCGTATTAAGTCTCAAAATATGCTCATCAGGTGTCTCAACTTTTTCAATTTCATTATAATCGATTACTTTTATTAACTTCCCGGTATTGTTCTCGATAAAGGGATACAACCATCTATTAAACCAGTCATTGGGTTTCTTACTGCTTGTTTTCTTTCCTCCGGAAAAGATGAGATAGTCTCTCGCCCGAGTAGCGGCGACATACAGCAGTCTTTTACTCTCAGCTATTTCTTCAGCTTCTTCATTATCTTTAAATATTTGAACTCTTGGGGATTTGAACTTCTCTGAATAGTCTTGACCTACAAAAATATCTTCAGTTATTAACACACCATCTTCTCCAGAGTAGTGTATCCCCGGTTTAATATTAAACATTTGACGTGAGGTATCCGCCACGAATACAATTGGGAATTGCAATCCTTTAGCTTGATGGATGGTCATTATCCGCACAATATCCAGGTCCTTATCCACGAAGAATGCTTTCCGTTCTTTAACTCCACTCTCCATATTCCGCTTCACATAATCCACAAAATCCCGCACGAGTGGTGTTCCGCGCCCTTCAAAACTTCTTGCGATATGTCTTAACTTGGTAACGTTCGCGAACCTTAACTCCCCTTTAAATGTCGAAAATAACACCGAATCGTAACCGGTTCTTTCTATAATTGTATCCAGCAATTGCCCAAGCGTTAAGCTGTCCTTTCTTTCAATCAAAAAACTCATCAGGGCTTGGAAATCAGCGAGTTTTGCCTTCTGGTCGCCTGAAATACCTTCAATGTTTACATCTATATCAGCAACCGTTCTTGGTTCTACTCTTCCATAATCGTTATTGACTCTTATTTCATTAAAAATCAGGTATATGGTATCATCGGAGAGACCCACAAAGGGAGACCTTAAAATCCCTACGAGAGACATGCTATCCCCATAAGTCAAGAATCTTAGGAAATTATAGAAATCGTAAATTTCCTGGGTATCGAAGAACCCACGCCCACCAATTGTGACGTAGGGAATACCCTTCTTTTCCAAAGCCATTTCAATTAACTCGACTTTAGTTAATCCCCTGAGAAGTATTGCAATATCCCCATATTTGATTTCCTCGCGGTTTACGTCGCCAATTAGTGGATGGGTTAAACTGCCTTTTCCTGAAACCAACAAATTTATCCTCGCGGCGATAGCTTTCCCTTCCTCCTGCCGCACTCCGTCTATGTCAAGGTTAATTGCATCACAATTCTCCAGGTATTCAACCGCAATTTCATTACTCCCCTTCCTGTGGGGTTCCAGGTCATGGCTTTCATCGTATTTAACTTCGAAAGCCTCCGGGTTATCATTTGATACCATTACATAATTCTTAAAAAATCCGTTATAGAATTCAATAAGTTCCGGACGGGAGCGATAGCTGGTCTTGAGCGATTTTGTGTTCCCGATAAGTTTCATGTCCTTATCGAAAACGGTAACATCAGCTCCCCTGAATCTGTATATCGACTGCTTCTTATCCCCCACAATGAACAAGCGGTTGGTATCCTTGAGGTTAGTATCACCATGCAATTTCAGCTCCCCTGTAGCAAGCGCCCTGACTATTATTCCCTGGATTTGATTGGTGTCCTGGTACTCATCCACCAGCAAGTATTTGATGTCTTCATAATACTGCTTGAGTATCCCGGGGTAATCATTGAACAGCTTAACAACTTTTATCTGGAGGTCGTCGAAGTCGAGCGTAGATATCTTTTTTTTCTCGGCTTCATATTGCTGGATCGCGTTGACGATTATCTTGATCAGGTCGATATGGGCTTTTTCGAAGTATTCAAATTTTTTTATATATTCATAACTATTTTTTATAGAATTCACCTGTTCTGAAGGAAGTTGCCCAGAACGCCTAAAGCTACCCCAACCATTTTTAAAGAGAGAACATATGTACTCAAGTCTTTTTATTGAATCCTCTGCTAATATTTCTTTGTCTCCATACTTTTCAATATATTTGGGCCATTGAACCAGAAACTCATCAAGTCTTTCCCAAAAGCCAGCTTTGGTTCTTTTAAATCCTGGTTCACTCATGGATTCAAGCACCCCACAATAGAATTTTTCGACAAGCCTCACGACTCGAAACGCTCTCTCTCTTTCTTTATTGATCCTATCTCTAACTTTTTCCCGCAATTTCCGCTCCGCATTCTGCGGATCCATACTGATCTCGATATCCTTCCCCCGTATATCGTTCAGCACTTTACTAATCGAGTCAAAGAAACCAGGTTTATGACCGATACCAGAAAACTGCATCCGATAAACAAGCCCTTCAATACCTTTTTCGCCCTCTCTAAGAGCTTCAAAAATACATTCCTTAACCGCGTTATTCAGTAACTCTGTTGCGGTGTCTTCTTCCAGAATGGCAAAAGCGGGATCGACTCTCGCTTCGACAGGGTGTTCCCGCAATATCTTTGTGCAGAATGAATGGAAAGTCGATATCGTTGCCAGGTCTAATTTCCGCCGTTTATATTCCCAGTTCCGCTTTTCGATCTCATTATCAGCCAGGTTCACCAGCTTTTCGATCTCCTGCCTGATCTTCACTCTCATCTCAGCAGCAGCCTTATCAGTAAAAGTAATCGCTACTAATTCTTCAGGGTTAAATGGAGTTTTCACACGAGGTTCCCCTTCGAGCTCCATCCCCAACAACCGAAGGTATGCCCCCACCAGGGTACGCGTCTTACCAGTACCCGCGCTGGCAGAAACAGCTATATTCCCCGCCAGCTTTAGAGCTTCCGTCTGAAAACCATCAAAACCTATTTTCTCAACCTTTTCCATAATATGCCTTATTTAAATACACTTGAATTAGCATAAATCACTCATCCTCCCGAACATGTGCGCCTTCATACCGGCAAATATACTGATAGGGACAGTAATCCTTGCACTCCTGCGGTTCTATTATGAATGTACCGTTGACCGCACTTCTAACCAATTTTATTACAGAATCTTTGAACGGACCGATCATCGACCTATAATCTTCATCATTAAAGGAAATGAGAACAGTCTTATCCCCTTCTTTGCTGATATACTCACCATGTTTTTCCCCGGACATCTCATTTTCCTTGTTCCAAAAATTCACTATTCTATAGTAACACGCTTTAAGTGTTTCGATATGCTCATCATTTCCCAATGGATACAAATCTTTTGTTACAACAAGATATAAAGGCAATTGAACATCGAGAAGGTTCAGTATTCTATCCTTCAATTTTTTTGAATAATAATTTGTGCTTTTTCCACTCTTGTAATCAAGCACCCTTAACCCCGCCAGGTTACCAGCAGCATCTCTTTTCACATCAATCCTGTCAATTTTCCCGCTGAACAAAACGTTGTGTTGGTCATCATACAGCCAGACTAATGGCGGATTTCCACCACTTCTTGTACCAAATCCCCATTCAAAATCCGTGGGCATAAATCCTGAGTATGCCTGTTCCGCTGCTTCAAAATTCACAAAGAAGTCACAATTGTTCATTATTTTCATCTTCTCTATTTTCCATAATTCGGGTCTGCCAAGGTATTTTGTCATACGGTACTCTTCAATAATACCTTCCGCAATGCTTTTTATAAACCCACTCCATTCGGATCGAGGTATGTTCTTTTCCTTAACTCCCCGGTAAAACTCCTCAAAAATCCTGTGATAGATATCCCCACGCTCCAATCTTCCAATCTCATCTCCAAGGGCATCCACTTCTTTCGCTTTCAGCAGCCTTTTGCAAAAAAACATGAACGGGCAGGTAGCGTAATCGCTGACCTTTCCCTGAGTCCAGAAGGCATAACTAGAATTTCCAACCCCACTGTTCAGGAACTTTTTTGCCAGACTTTCTCTGATAACCGGATTTCCGGAGAATAGAATGTTGCCAACATAGAAATCCACCATTTCTTTCTTTTCATCGCCATGCCTGAAAAAATATTCCCTCTTCTTCTCGATCTCCGCCCGGTCAAGCACCTTCAAATAATCGTAGGGTTTATTAATCCCTCTGTTTGCGCTCATCAAGCTTTCAAAAAGCTTCACAGCGATTCTGTTTTCCACCTCGGTTTTCTCGTCTGCCAAGCCCTTTCCGAACAAGACATGAAACAGATGGTTCGCCAATTCCTTTTTATTCAAGCAATTTCTGAAATCCGGCGTGATAAGGAAAACGCTGTCTTTTTCCTCTTTAAGTTTATCCTTGCTATTATTTTCTTCATAGATCTGCTCAATGATGTCCATAAAGTATGATTGGTATATCTCATCCTGATCTTCGTTGAGATTACAGCGCGTAATGGTCAATTTATCTTGACAAACTTCTAATATTCTGCTAAATAAATAACGCTCCCACTTTAATTGCTCCGGCTTGGTTTCAAAAACATCGAATCCAAAGTGGGCGTTTATTTTTTCTTTGTCCTCTTTATCACTTAATAATGGATGTATCGAAGGGACTCGAGGGAATTTTCTCTCTTCCATTCCACCAACGAAAAGATAATCGAATTCCAAATGCTTGGTATCCTCGGCATTCAATATATATACACCGTTGTTCTCATTGTTGTTCACGCTTATATTTATTCCATCCATAACCTGATCAAGGTATTTATAAAATTCAAATAGTGATAAGGTAGTATCAGGTCCAGGATGAAACTGTTTGTATTCCCTGTAACCTTTATCCATATCATCAAGCGCGGCAACAAATTTCTCCAGCGCGATAAAATCCCGGACTTCACTGTTATGTGTGCGGTGACACAAGCGCTCAGCAAACCTAAATCCTTTAAGATATAGTTTGACATCAGTTACATGTTCTGTAAAGTGTTTCTTTGAACCCATGTCCAATATGAAATCCACTATTCTCTCCAGGATATCAGAGAGTATTTTGTCATCTTCCTTCTCCGCAATATGCTTCTTATAATTCGATAATCTCTCACGCCAGTAATCCCTATCTCCGTCAAAAATCAGGGCATCGAAGGCTAATTTCTCCAGTTCAGACGGGCTGAAAACCTGGGCATCGTTCGCTGCAAAGTTATTCAGTGTAATGTAGTTAGAATTCAAAAAAGTGAACAGGTCAATAGCCCTTAAGGTCTCACTATGTGAAAGCTTCAGACCGAACAATATGGTTCTGATTATTGGGATGAACCTGACAGGGTTACCTCTTCGATAATAGAAAGGTATATTCAACTCTGTAAAAACGTCATCGACAACATGGGTGTACTCGGTGAGGTCCCTGAAAACCACGCAAATGCAGGATGGATCGATATTATCGATATCTAATAAACGCCTAATGTTGAACCCGATTGCCCTTACCTGTTTTGAAACGCTCCCCGCGGCGATATGTTGGATCCCGGGAAGCGGTTCCTTTGAAAGGTGGTCATTCTGCTTCAATACTTTTTGCGCCAAAACACTGTATGGCGACTTCGACTGCTTTTCATTTAACTGGTATATCTTCTTTGTTATTGCTTCCTGTCTATAACAGCCGTCCGGTCCGGTCGCTTCTATTTCAACTGTAAATTCTGCCTTCACCATCAATTTGAAAAATATATTATACAGCGGAATTATTTTCAGGAATTTCCTGAGGATTATTGTTTCGTGTCCCATATCCTTTGGAGTAATCGACCTTAATGCTTTGAGATAGAGAAAATTTACGTCCTGGTAATCCGTGAATCCATCCCTTAGTTTTTCTCTATACCTTGCGTATATCTCTCCGAGTTCCTTTATCTTAGAATTATTGGAATCTGTGCCTAATTGGATGAATTTCTCCGGTTGAATAACGTTGCGCTGTAGAGTCGATATAACATCCATAACTGTTTTAATAAACCCTTCGAAATCTCTAAGTTCGAAATAAAATCCTTCCGGATTTTCATTATAATACTCCTCTGTTATCTCCTTGAGCAGCAAATATTTACTCAGTTCTGAAATCTGGGGAGGTTTAACGACAGGCGGATGGGATTTATATAGGAGACTATCCAAAAAATCGTTAAGGACCAGGTGTTCTTCCAGTTCTATCGCCTCACCGGCAAGAACTGCTTTGCGCACCCAAAAATCCCGCGTGAATCTATTTGGATATAAATAAAGGGACATATCTAACCTTCATACAGTCAAAAAAAACGTTCACCCGATAACTTCCGGAACTTACTTTTTTCATAATTAGTAATAGTTTTTCCAATTAAAAATATAAATGAAATTAGGCAAGTATAAAATTGAGGGCAGATTTTTTCTCCAAATTAAGTTTAAGCTCTGTGGTGAATTTTTTCTTGCGATAATCGGTTTATGTATATATAATTAGATTTAGGTTTCTTAAAACAAGGACTAAAAATAATGCCAGACAATTACGATAACTTCTGGGAAAACTCAAAAGCCAAGCAAATTGCCCAAATCAATAATTTCGACTCCCTCTTCCAGTATCTCCATAAAGAATACGGCTGGAAAACCTCCACCCTCGGACAAACCTACGAATGGACAACTGAAGAACTTGACATCCCCGAAGAAGAAACAGTAAAATTTGGTGGAACACTCTATCAAATCCCTCCCTTCCGTAATGATCAACCAATCGGGATCTTTGCAATGGAATTTAAAACCATAAAGGTTTCTATTAAAGACTTAAGAAATGTATTAAGAAAACTGGTTCGCAAACGAGCTCTAAACGCCAATCTCCCGCGCTGGAATAATGTTCAACACCTGCTCTTTTTATGTAAAGTAGCAGATAATTCCTTCACATTTGCCCAATGGCGAGGAGACAACCCAGAAACTGCAACCCTAACCACCTTTGGTTGGGAACCCGGAGAGCCCATGCGCACCCTCATAGAATACAATCTCATACCGCTTGAATACTCGGACGACCTCCCCGAAGAAGAATGGATAGATAACTGGAACGAAGCATTCGACGTTCAAAAAGTAACCGATGAATTCTTCAGTGATTACCAAACTCTTTTCGATAGAACAAAAGCCGCCGTTAAAGGTATTAATAGCGAAGAAGAACTGAAGAGGTTTGTGCTTCGGCTAATGAACCGCCTCATGTTCCTGCGCTTCGTTGAGAAAAAGAGATGGCTGAGAATTAATGACAGGCATGATTACCTTAGAGCGCTTTGGGAGGATTATATCAGCAAGCGAGATGAAGATGATAATTTTTATAACGAGAGACTTGAACCATTATTCTTCCATGCTTTGAATAATCCCGATAGCAGAAACCTGCTGGAAAGTAATAAAGGCTGGTTTTTGAAAGGCGCTGTTGGTGAAGTTCCCTTTTTGAATGGTGGTTTATTTGACAAAACTGATTATGAAAAAAATGAAAATATCAAAGTTCCCGATAAGGTTTTTAAGGATATTTTAGATGAGCTCATTTACCATTATAACTTCACGGTTACTGAATCTACTCCTTTGAACGTTGAAGTTGCAATTGACCCTGAAATGCTGGGCAAGATATTCGAGGAACTGGTTACAGGAAGGCACGAATCTGGAGCATACTACACCCCGAAGATGGTTGTATCTTTCATGTGCAAGGAAGCGATAAAGGGATATTTCAAGAACAGGTGGCCCACCGTGGATGATGATAAATTATCCCGGTTCGTGGATTTTAAGGATGGAAGCGCGACCACAGACCCGGAAAAAATACTGGAAGCCCTACAGGAAATAAAGATATGCGACCCGGCATGCGGCAGCGGGGCATACCTTCTCGGAATGCTCCACGAATTGATAGAACTCCGCAAAGCACTCTTTATCTCACAGAACGTCGATCAGAAATCAATCTATGAAAAGAAACTGCAGATAATAAGCAACAGCCTCTATGGCGTTGATCTCGACCCCTTCGCGGTGGACATTGCGAAGCTCCGACTGTGGCTTTCGCTGATAGTGGACGAGGAACGCAACCCCCTCGACGACCCGGAAGCGGATGTTTCTCTACCTAATCTCGATTTTAAGATCGAGGAGGGCGACAGCTTGACCGCTCCAACTCCTGAGTATATCCCCGACCTGTTTCGCGCTGAGTTGGTGAAACACGCAGACGAGATAGCTGAACTTAAGGACAGGTACTTAAAAGCTAAAAGACCGGAGGATAAAAGTGAATTGAAAGCGCATATAGAGAAGGAGGAAGGACTCCTTAGCGCTAAGTTAGAGAGAGGAGACCTACCAGATAACGCATTCGACTGGAGAGTAAAATTCGCGGAGGTCTTCCGGAACGATGGCTTCGATGTGGTTGTTGCAAATCCCCCGTATGTCAGGCAGGAGAACATAAAGCCACGAGAGTATAAGGAACACATATTAAACTTGTACAGCGCTTCAGCTCAGGGGAAATCCGACCTGTATGTTTATTTTTATACTCGGGCGCTGGAACTGCTCAAGATTGGTGGGCAGCATGTATTTATTTGTTCTAACTCATGGCTGGATGTGGGATATGGAGGCAAGCTGCAGGAATACTTACTTAAAAACGCGCATGTTAGAGCTATTTATGACAGCGCGGTGGAACGACAGTTCTCCTCCGCCTCTATTAATACCATAATCAGTATAATGAGAAAAGGTAAAGTTGGTGATGACGCTGAAACGAAGTTCGTTCTACTCAAAGGTCCTTTTGAGCTGGCTATTTTCGAATCTTCGATGAGACAGGAAAGAGTTTTTACTAAGAAAGAGATGTGGGAGAACGGTTTCGATACTGAAAAAAAGGAATATGTTGGTGACAAATGGGGAGGAAAGTATCTAAGAGCCCCGGATATTTATTGGAAGATACTGGAGAAGGCGGGAGATAAGCTGTTGAAGTTGGGGGATATTGCGGAAGTGAAACGTGGATTTACCACTGGTGCAAATGATTTCTTTTATCTTGAGCCGACCGGGCAACCAGCACCCAGTGGATGCTTACACGTTCGAAATAAAGCTGGGTGGGAAGGGTTTATTGAGGAGGAGTTTTTGAAACCTGTTATAAAAAGTCCTAGAGAGTGTAAAACAATTCAAATAAAAATGGAGGATTTGAAATACAAGATTTTCATGTGCCATAAAGATAAAAGCGAATTGAAAGGAACTTATGCTGTAGAATATATTAAGTGGGGGGAGGGGCAGGAATATAATGAAAGACCAACTTGCGCAACCAGAAATCGTTGGTGGGAGTGTCCAGATGAAAAGGGTAATACTTTTTGGGGGAAAGAACTAAGAGAACGATTAGGTGTATTCGTATCACAAATTTTACAATTTGTTGATTGCAGATTATATACAGCTAGGCTAAATAACTGTATTAAAGGTTATTTAAATTCAACTGTTTCTTTATTCATTGACGAGGTTAGTGCAAGGCAATACGGTGGTGGAGGAGGTCCAAGGAGTTTAATGGTTGATGAAGTAAAATCATTGAATGTTATGTATATTGAAGAAATTTCAGATGATTTACTTAAATGGTTTTTTAAAAGAAAAGTAAATTCAATTTTCCAGGAACTCGGTCTCCCGAAACCCGCCCGTGATTACAGCAATATCGATCCTGCGGATGTTTCGCTGGATAAGGTTTTACCTGACCGCCGCGCGCTGGATAAGATTGTGTTCGAAGCCATCGGACTCACGGAAGAAGAGCAGCTCGAAGTTTACAGAGCGGTTGTGGAGCTGGTGAAGAATAGGCTGGTCAAGGCAGGGAGCGTGTGAGGAAATAGTAAAAAGTAAGCAGTAGGCAGGGAATGATTGAATACCGAATATCGAACAAGGAATGAAGATTTAAGAAGTGAAAAAAAAAGAAATAATAAAATTTATGATTTGAAGCCACGTAGTGGCGGAATATTTATAGCAATAAAAATCCCAAAAACTAATAGTGCCGTAGGTACGAAATAGAAGAGAAAGATGCACTTAATTTACATAGACGATTCAAGAGATGAAAAACTATGTGTATTCTCTGCATTAGCAATAGCTGCTGAAGAATGGATAAATACATTTAAACAAATTAAGAGTTTTCGACATTCATTAAAAGAGAGTGATGGGATTTATATATATAAGGAATTACATGCCTGGAAATTTGTCTCAGGTAGAGGCAAAATTTCACCTAATATCGTGGCTAAAGGCAGAAGATGTCATCTTTTCAATGAAACTCTTAAATTTGTTGGGGAGCTACCTGCTGTAAGGTTATTCAATGCAGTTTTTCCAAGTAATGATGAAAATACTACCTTTGAGTGGCTGTTAAATAGAATAAACAAAGCTATGCAGGTGTGGGATAGTCATGCAATTATAATTTGTGATAAAGGTAAGGAATTAATTTATACCAGAATAGCAAGAAAGATGCATGTATTTAATCCTATTCATAGTGCTTATGGGAATTGGGAAGAAACAGGGCAACCATTTATGAATATACCAATCGATAGAATTTTAGAAGATCCATTTTTCAAGGATTCCCAAAAATCATATTTTATTCAGTTAGTTGATTTTTGTGCTTATGCTCTATTAAGACGAGAGAATCCAATACAATCAAAAACAAAATATGGTCTTGATAAATCGTTTTATTTATTAAGTGATATACTTGTAAGAGAAGCTTCAAAATACGATAGTGAAGGAATAATAAGACCTAAAAAAACCCCGAGTTCCTCGGGGTTTTGAGCAGAGCCTACATCCGCCTCCTTGGACGGGTTCGGTCCTGCAATAACATAATAATTAATTGCATATATTTGTCAAGGAAATATTCAAGATGTTTTAAATAATAATAGAATTTGGAGAAAACATGGCACAAGATAAAATACCACCAATTATTGATAATACTACAGATCCTAAAATCAAAGATGTTGTAGAGAATCTGCTCAATTATACTAAAAGCCTGGATATCGCTACCGGTTATTTTGAGATAGGTTCACTCCTTCAGCTAGATGGGCTTTGGCAAAAAGTCCCTAACATCCGGATAATCATGGGTGATGAGATCACCAAGAGGACTAAGAAGGTTTTACTTGAAAATATCGTTGAATCCACCAATGAAAACATAGAAGAGTTCAAGGAAGATGATGATTTCAATACACTTAGCGGATTAGAAGCAATCAAAGCCGCGCTGAATTCAAGGCAGATAATCGCCCGGGTTTACAACAAAACGAAATTTCACGCGAAGGCGCATATTTATAAAACGGAAATTCCTAATGATTATGCGATGGTCGGTTCTTCTAATTTTACAGCGCCGGGACTTACCGAAAATGTTGAGCTTAATGCTTTTATCACCGATGCTCACCTTATAGAAGAACTAACCAACTGGTATAATAAAGTTTGGGATGAATCCGAACCTATAAAGCAGGAGTTACTGAAAACTATAGAGCGTCACACTCGCGAATTCTCGCCATTCGAGGTCTGGATAAAAGTACTGGCGGCAATTGTGAGTAGTAAGGAATCTATGGAAACTGACTGGGACCAAAAGTACTCGGTATTATACGACCAACTCAGCAGATATCAGCAGGATGGTTATCTAAATGCGCGGAAGATTGCCGACACCTGGGGTGGGGCTTTCGTGTGCGATGGTGTGGGATTAGGGAAAACTTTGATAGGACTTATGCTGATGGAGTATTATCTTGGCAACAACCAGAGAGTAATGTTAATAGTACCCAAGTCAGCTCGAAAAAGCGTTTGGGAAAGGGATATAAAGAGGTTTGTATTAAAAAATGCGCCTCGTCATCTCAGAGTTAAGTTTAGAGAACAACACACTATATTCAATCATACTGATTTAGGTCTGTTAGAAGTAGATGATAATGACGACCTACAGGGAAAAAATGAACGAATATTGGATACTCTCTATTATTTCAAGGAATCAGGGGATGCAATAGTTATCGATGAAGGGCATCACTTCAGGACCCCCTGGGCGAAGAGAAGTAAAGTTCTAAAGTGGTTGATGGGTGGTGAACGTAAAAAGAAATTGTTTATGCTTACAGCCACACCTTTAAACAACACAATGCTCGACATTTATCACCTTATCAATTACCTGGCTCAGGATAAATACTCATACTTCAGCACCATCGGGATCCAGGATTTAAGGAAATATTTTAATGAATTAGAGAAAAGGATACTGGAATTAATGGAGCGGGAGGTATTGTCACCAGATATTCAAGCTGCTGCTCAGGAGGAGGACATTCTTCGCACCGACATGCTTCTTGGGGAGTTAGTTGTTCAAAGGAGCAGAAAATTCGTGAAAGAGTACGAGGAACGGCAAGGTGAAACTGCGCCCATTTTCCCCGAGCGTCAAAATCCGGAAGTTGTAAATTATTCTCTGAAAGCGGTATATGAAAATATCTATGAAATAATAAGGCAAGCTTTCAGCAAAAAAGGTTTGTTCTGTCTCACTCTTGCGGTTTATAATCCCGAGATATCCAGATACAGGAAAACTCCCGGTGATAATACTATTATCAGTAGAAATCTTGCTGTGGTTGGCTTGATTAGAACATTACTGCTAAAGCGAATCGAAAGCTCGTGGATAGCTTTCAGGTGCAGTCTGGAAACCCTTCTATGGAAAATGGGACTTTTTATGAATAAATATGATAAAGACAGGTTCACCGCTTGGGAGAAAAAACATGGTGATTTATGGAAAAAGATAGCGGAGCGTTTAGCCCTTGCTGAAGATGTTGAAGAAATAGAAGAGGATAATGAGATAAGACGATTCAACGTTCCGGAATTGGATAATCCTGAAAATTATCATCTTGATTTGTTATTAAATGATGTTGAGAATGATATGCAGGAACTGGGGAGAATTTTGAATAACATGTATGAAGAGATTGATGAAACCGGTAAAAATGATGATAAATTACATAAACTCATCGATCTAATGAAGAAGATCCATGATAAGAAAGTAGTAATTTTCACTGAATTCAAGGATACTGCAAGGTATTTACAGAAAAGACTGTCAGAGAATTTTGAGAGTGTACAGGAAATTGATAGCACTAGTAAGATAGACAGGGAGTCCGTAATCAAGCGTTTCGCGCCTTATTACAATTGTGATGAAAATGAATTAGAGAAAATCTTAGCTAATCCAATTAATATTTTAATCAGTACTGATGTGCTTTCCGAGGGCTTGAACCTTCAGGATGCCGATGTAATAGTTAATTATGATCTTCACTGGAATCCGGTGAGATTGATGCAGCGTATCGGTAGAATTGACCGCCGATTGAATCCGGAAATTGAGGAATTTCTCGACAGGGATTCCCCACCGAAAGTATATATTTATAATTTTATTGCTCCATTAGAGTTAGAGGATTTATTGAATTTGTATAAAGCGATAACGGGGAAGCTACTTAGGATAAGTAAAACATTTGGAATTGAAGCTCCGATTCTTGGTGGTGATGAATGGGAACCGTTGCGGAATTTTAACGAATTATACGAGGGGTCGAAATCCCCTATTGAAGAACTTAAACTTAAATTCGAAGACCTTAAGAAATCAATTCCCAATATAGACGAGATATTAAGTGATTTACCTTTTCGTATTCTTTCCGGCAAGAGGGGACAACCTAAGGGGTTATTCGCATGCTATCAACTGCCGAATCTGCAGAGTCCTGAGGAAACTGGTGAGGTTGTCTGGTATTACAATTCGAAGGATACCGGTTTGGTTAGTAATGAGAGCATAACTAAAATTGCAGAGATAATAGAAAGTACCCCTGAAACTTCCAGGATAATTCCTTACACACCGGAAGAATTGACCGTAATGAGGAAGGAAATAGATAAAGAAGTGAGAAAAAAACTGCGGGATATGCAAGCCCCTGTGGATGCCAAAGAGAAGTTACTGGGTTGGATGGTGGTAAGTTAGATAGAATAAGAGGGATGAATGCCATTATAGGAGGAAAAATATGTCAATACCGCAAGCCATAAAAAAGAATGCAGAACAACTACTCACTCAATACTGTGAAGATAAAGTTCCATTGGAATACCAGAACGAGATTAAGATTAAATATTACCTTCGTGGGAATAGCATATATTTGATAGAATCCAGACCATCATATTTCAAACCTTCAGAATGGCTCGATCTTAAAGTTGCTAAATTTCAGTTCAATCCAGATGATAAAACATGGAGTCTGTACTGGGCAAACAGAAATGAAAGATGGTTTGAGTACGATTATTGTGAACCTACTCCCGAATTGAAGGACCTGTTGAAAGCTGTGGAGAACGATGAAACCGGCGTCTTTTGGGGTTGAGATGTGAGTGTTGGACTCTACTTTATCTTCTTTTGTTCTTAACTCATTAGCATGCGCCGAATAAGTCAAATCCTATTGAAGTGCAATATTTTAAAATGAATGGAATTACATGGAAATGAACGATCATATATTGAAATGAATGGTATATTATTTTCTACTTCTAAAATCTGCATTCGTTAATCTTTAATCAGTAATCAATTTTTTTCTCTGCGGGTTTTGCGCATACTTTGCGGAGGGTTGTGAGGTGGGTAGAGGAACTCTGCGTTTCAGGCTTTTGCTCGTATTGGGTGTTAAAAAAATAACAAATATTTAAAAATAAAGCTTGACAACATATTATTATTCTGTATATTAT